>JAKFVJ010000029.1 GCA_021732245.1 Candidatus Obscuribacterales bacterium
TTATCCGGCTGCTTACGTATTGCCGCGCTTACTCGTCTTCCAACTCCGCTGGGCTGCTTTACAAGGTTTCGTTTTACATTAATTACTCCTCCTTGTCACGATTTAACGTGGCGCACTTGAACTTTTTACTTGCTTCTACGTATTAAGTAGTAAGCAGATGAGGGCGCGACCACTTGACTGCTGGGCTACATTTGTGCCACAATGGTCCACATAGGAATTAGCTATCGTGAGGTATTTACCTAGTTCCTTTAAACATGGCATCACCCGTGAACAGATAGAGCAGATCGTAGCGTACGGAAAGCCGTTTGAGTTAGAAGGATCCGCGACAGGATTGGAAACAGTAATGTATGTAGGATGGGACAATGATGCAGATTTGCTAGAAGTCGGGGTGGCATATCCAGAAAACGACGAAGAATTTGTCTTCCATGCAGCAAAAGCAAGCAAAGCTTACAGAGAAAAAGTGAATCCATGAACTCAAATCTAAAAAAACGAATTCAAAAAACTCAAGAAGAAGCAAGAGCTCGTCTAGCCAAACGCGGTGTAATGAGATTTCGTTGCACTGAAAACGATATCCTTCGACTCAATGAATTTGCTGCCCAAAATGGAGTGCCCGTCGGAGCGATGATGAGGAAGTGGGTGCTTGAAAGGCTCGAACAGGAAGAAGACGGAATGAAAACCGGAGCATTGTTAAGAACGGACATAAGTCAAAAGATGAACAACTTTGAAAGACGACTGAAGATAGTCGAAAAGCTCGTTCGACAAGCACTCTGACGAGTAGACTTACATTCTTTCTAGGACTGAAATTCCCAAAAGGCTTAGCCCAAGCTTGATTGTTCTTGCAGTAATATCGCAGAGAATAAGTCTTGACGTTCTAGTTGGCTCTTCAGCATTCAACACAGGACAGTTGTCATAGAAGACATTGAATTTCTGACTTAGTTCAAATAGGTATTGGCAGAGTCTATTGGGCATGCCTTCAGCAGCAACGGACTCAAGCACTTCGTCCAATTGCAAAAGATGCTTTGCCAAAGTGATTTCTGCACCTTCCTTTAGCACAATCTGCGCATCGCTACCGAGTTTGGAGAAATCAATTCCGCCCTTGCGGCTAATACCCTGCACCCTCACATAGGCGTACATCATGTAAGGCGCCGTGTTACCCTGAAGCGCCAACATCTTATCGAAGCTGAACATGTAGTTGGTAATGCGGTTCTGACTCAGATCAGCATATTTAACTGCGCCAATTCCTACAGCAGTTGAGACTTCTTCTTTAAATTGTTCAGTCTCGGTTCTGCCTTCAGCATCAAGACGCGATTCCAAATCAGCTCGAGCACGAAGCACTGCTTCCTCAAGCAAATCCTTCAAACGAATTGTTTCCCCGGATCTCGTTTTAAGTTTTTTACCGTCTTCACCAAGTACTAATCCAAAGGGCACGTGCAATAGCTCGACAGACCCAGGCACGAAACCTGCTTTAGCAGCTACCGCAAACACTTGCTTCAAATGTTCTGATTGCCCGACATCAATTACATAAATGATTTGGTCAGCTTTATCGTTAGTCACACGATAGCGCAGAGCAGCTAAATCTGTTGTGGCATAGTTAAATCCACCGTCTGATTTACGCACGATACAAGGTTGAATCTTTCCGTCCTTGCCTTTGAACTCCTCAAGGAAAACACACAATGCACCTTGATCTTCAACAAGCAACCCCGCTTTGGTGAGGTCTTCAACCACCTGCTCGAGCATTGGATTGTAGAAAGACTCTCCGCGCTCAACAAGATTTTCGATGTGCAATATATCGTAAATCTCTTGAAACTCACGTCTTGATTGATCACAAAGCAGTTTCCACGCATGAAGGTGTCCTTCATCACCGGATTGCAATTTCACAACTGCCTGTCGTGCTCTCGTTTTGAAATCTTCGTCCTCATCGAAACGGACTTTTGCTTGTTTGTAGAACGCAACCAGATCACCAATTTCGATATGGTCAGCAGTAGTCAGCGCCTCTGGACAAACTTCAGCAAGATAAGTAATGAGCATGCCGAATTGCGTGCCCCAATCACCTACGTGATTGACGCGCAGCAATTTATGTCCCAGAAATTCAATTACCTTGGAGATGCTGTCACCAATAATTGTCGAACGTAAGTGCCCAACATGCATTTCCTTAGCGATATTGGGACTGGACATGTCTATAACTACGTTTTTCGGCTTGGCGGCTTTAGGTACGCCCAAGCGACTGTCCGACTTAATTTGCTCAAGGGACTTGGCGATATATTCGGGCTTTAGAGTCAAATTGATAAAGCCTGGTCCGGCGATGGTTGGTTTTTCGCAAATATCGGAAATATCAAGATGTTCCAGTATCTTGTCGGCAATCTGCCTGGGTTGCTGCTTGAGTTCCTTCGACAACGCCAACGAGGAATTACATTGAAAATCGCCAAAGCTTGGATTGGATGCCGGAACTACAAGACTTTCCTTCGAGCCGTTCTTACCAACAAACGCGTCGCCAAAGGCAACGACTAGCGCTTTTTCAAATCTATTATTGAGGCTGTCAAGCAAGGACTTCATGACAAAATTTTCCAGAAGGGTAAGCTAACGCCAGTAAAGCCTGGCGGAGAGAGATAATATATCAGATATGACAAATGAAACAACAAAGACTGGAAGAAGCTTCCCCGCCATGCTCCACGACCTGGGCGGCAAAATAGATGAGGTGCGCGAAGGATACGCTCGTGGACACTTGCCTCTGAGCCACCAAGTCATGCAGCCTTCGCAGGTCTATCACGCAGGCGCAATTGTTATTCTGGCTGACGAAGTAGCCTCAGCTGCAATTGTCGGCACTATCGGCTCGCCGGTATCTGCTGAAAAGAAACTTTTTCCTTACTCCATTCAAATAAGCACCAATTTGCTGACCAACGATCCGGAAGGTCCAATTACTGCCGAGTCAAAGGTCGTCAAAAAAGGACGAATTGTTGTCGTCGATACAGAAGTTTTAGGTTCCAAAGGTCAACTTGTAGCATTAGTTAGAAGCACTCACGCCATGGTTGATCCACGAACAACAGGTCCTCACAAGCGCGAAATCTTCACTGGTAACAAATAATGATGACAATTGCAATTATTGGCGGCGGCTTTAGCGGAACAATGACCGCAGTTCAATTGATGCGCAAAGCTTCCCAACCACTAAAAGTCATTTTGATCGAACGCAATGAACGCATTGCAAAAGGCGTGGCTTATGGCACTCTTTGTCCACTGCATTTGCTGAATGTGCCTGCAAAAGACATGTCCGCGTTTCCAGATGATAGCCAGCACTTTTTTAAGTGGGCCAAGGATCAAGATGCCGCAGTAACCGAAGCGACTTTTGTGCCGCGTATGCGCTATGGAGCCTACATAGAGCACATCTTAAATGACACACTCTCTCACAAGGCACCGAATATAGAATTTCGCCGATTGCATGGTGAAGTAAAAAATATCAGTTTAGTAAACGACGGCAAACAAGGTCGCATTGAACTCAACAACGGCGAAGAAGTAATTGCCGACCGCATAGTTTTAGCCCTAGGCAATCTCGCACCGGCAAATGTCCGCATCAAGAATCCACAATTCTATGAAAGCAAGAATTACGTGCGCGACTCATGGTCCAAAGAATCTCGCCCACCAATTTCCGCCGATGCACCCATATTGCTCGTCGGCACCGGTCTTACCATGATCGACAAAGCTCTTGAATTAAAACTACAAGGACACGAGGGAACCATCTACGCTCTGTCCCGACACGGCTATCTGCCCAGTGTGCACATTCCAGGTATAGTGCGTTTGCCCAATCCGTTTGAAAATGCAAACTTACCAAAGACAGTTCTTGAACTAACAAAATACATTCGCGCGATGGTAAAGCGAGTGGAGGATTCTAGAGAAGCAAACTGGCGTCAGGCAGTTGATTCAATTCGCCCTGTTACGCAACAACTTTGGAAGACTTGGAACACCACTGAAAGACGGCGCTTTATCCGTCATATGCGCTGCATCTGGGACGTACACCGTCACCGCATAGCTCCTGAAGTTGGCGCCATGATCGATTCAATGATCAAAGCCGGTCAATTAAAAATCGTTGCGGCACGTGTAGTATCAATGGAAGAAAACGCTTCAGGAATTAAGGTCACCGTAAGCCCTCGTGGACACCACAAAGAGACAAGCTTCGAAGTTAATAGAGTGATCAATTGCACTGGTGCAGACAGCAATGTCAAAACTATAGATGAGCCATTGGTCGAACAACTTCGCAATCAAGGACTTCTTTGTGCCGATACATTTGGCTTAGGTCCAACAATAACTGATACGTGGGCGCTTATCGATCAACAAGGCAAAGCATCGGATGTCGTCTATGTGGTTGGTCCGTTACTCAAAGGCCAATTGTGGGAATCAATTGCCGTGCCTGAATTGCGTGGACAAGCAGCACAACTAGCTGATCACCTGATCACTTCAAATGATCGAGTCTCCCTTTGTCATTCTGAGTCTGCGTAGCGGACGAAGAATCTGCCGCAAGAAACACGTGCTGGTCTATTAATCTGCACTGGGCATAGTCACGGCAGATTCTTCGCGAAGCCTGCCCTGAGCGCTAGTCGAATGGGTTCAGAATGACAAAACTAAAGATCGGAAAAATTGCCGACACATTTGTAAATTGCATTTTTCGCATTTACGTCAAATTCGTGCAATGTTTGCCATATGTTCGCCCAGGCATTTTCTGTTGCATCAATTGTCTTCTCTTCGACTTTCACTATCTCAGAAGAAAATGGCGTCTTAATTGCCGGAGACCAATTTAATTGCTCAACCATAAAGCTTGTAGTAGCCGTTACCAGAAGCGCAACGGCCAAGAGCCCGTTGTAACCGATAACAATACTTCCCGTCTGTTTACGCATGATTGTCAAGCTTCCTACGTGGGACGTAGGCAAATAATACATGCGCTATAAAAAAGAGATAGTTAAATCTTGCCGGAAGGTTTTACTTCAACAATAGTAGCGGCATTAGCTGAAAACACTCTGCGTGCAGCCTTTTGAATATCGGACACAGACACAGCCATATACTTGGCGATGTCCGCATCTACCAACTTTGGATCTCCAAAAAAGAGCGCGTACATTGCCAAAAAGGATGCCCTTCCAAGAGCTGACTGCATGCTTGCCGGACTGTCACTAGGACTTGCAAATAAGTCGGACTCCAACTGGTTCTTAGCTTTCTGCAAATCTGTGGCACTTATCTTACCTGCTTTCAACTTCGCAATTTCAGCAAGGATTGATCCTTGTATTTGCTTACTCGTAGCACCGGGTTTGGTAGTTACAAATATGCAGAAATTACCTGTTCCTCTTCTTTCTTCCGTGTAGTTATCCACATCCAGACAAGTTTGTTCTTTCTTGACCAGACGCTGGTAAAGCATCGAAGACTTGCCACTATCAACAAGAAGTTTTTCAATTAGCCCCATGGCATAGTAATCAGTCTGCCGCATACCTGGAGTCTTCCACGCCATAAACAAGCCAGGCACTTCAGCGTATTCGTCTTTTACGACGGCAAACTTGGACTTCCCTGGTATCACTTCATTTACAGCCGGGATACTAGGCGTATTCACACGAGCAATGCTGCCGTAATATTTTTTGATCAGCTCTTCTACTACCGGTGCGTCAATATCACCGACAATTGCCATGCAGGCTTTATTAGGTCCGTAATGCTCTTTGAAAAACTTTTGCGCATCATGAGCAGACGATGATTCCAAATCGGCAAAGGATCCGATAATCGGGTGAGCATTTGCCCAGTTATCAAAGACCATTTGCTGCATTTTCAAATATGCAGGCATGTAAGGTCTATTGTCATAACTAGATCGTTTTTCTTCTTTTACTGTTTCAAGCTGGTTTTTGAAATTCTCATCAGTAACTTTGAGTGATCTCAGGCGATCTGATTCAACCCAAAAGATTCTTTCGATCATGTTTGACGGCACGGATTCATAGTAGATGGTGTAATCAACTGAAGTCTGCGCGTTGACATCGCCACCCATAGTGTCCAGATAGTGCGACAGCTCGGACTTGCTGATGTTTTGAGATCCTTCAAACATCATATGCTCAAACAAATGAGCAAAGCCGGATTTGCCTTTTACTTCATGCCTGGAGCCAACATCGTAAATGGTTACGATTGCCGCAACCGGTCGTGAATGATCCTCAGAAAGAATTACACGCAGACCATTGGGCAAAGTAAAGTCCTTACTAATTGGAATTAGAGGACCACCGGCACCAGCTGGCTGATTGAAGGTGAGAGAAAAGACGCCAGCTAAAACGATAGCTGCCTTGCAAATTGATTTAAACATGATTATTTATGCTCCCGGCTTCGATGTGCCGGTAGCTTCCTTCATAGGCTTACCCTGCGTGTCATAGAGGTCCACAGGAGCAAACAGCTCTAGTTCACGCTTTATTTTGTTAGCATCGCCTACGACAGTAATGACCATATTGTCCAAATCAATGTACTTGCGCGCGACGCGTCTGACATCATCCGGGTTTACGGTCATGACTTTATCGGTGTAAGTCTCCAAATAATTTGCAGGCAAATCGTAAAGCTGCACTTCCAAAAGACGCTGAGCCAATCCGGCTTGTGTTTCCAATCCTAATTGGAAAGAACCGGTAAGATAATTTTTGGCATCAGCCATTTCCTTATCTTCGACTTTCAGGTTGCGAATTTTCTCCAACTCATAAATGAATTCCTGCAGCGACGGTGTCGTCACTTCAGTTCTTACATCAGCAGAGGCTGCAAATGAGCCGGGATCTTTGCGAGCAGAAAATCCGCTGTAGGCGCCATATGTATAGCCTTTATTTTCGCGAATGTTGGTAAACAGGCGTGAATGAGAGGCACCTCCCAGAATTTGGTTGGCAACAAGCATCGGGAAGAAATCCGGATTGGTTTTATTCAAACCTAGATTTCCTATTCTCAACGTAGATTGCACAGAACCTGGACGATCTACTAAATAGATGTGCTTACCATTAAGCTTCGGAGCAGCTTGAATTTTGGCGGTTTCAATTGAGCCGGACGGCCAGACACTTGAACCAAAGCTATTTTTGATTGTAGCTTCCAGTTTCGTCTTATCAAAATCGCCAACTACTATCAACACAGCATTATTCGGAACGTATTGCGCAGCATGATATTTCTCAAGATCAGCTTTGCTGATTCGCTCAACCGTTTCCGGCTCAGGAGCGACTACTGAATACGGGTGCTCACCATACACGACTTTTGCAAAGCGCTCACTAACAAGAAAGTCTGGCTCGCTGCGCTTCATGATTAATTCTTGCAAGAGATTTGTTTTCTTCAGCTTCAGCTCATCTTCCGGAAAGGATGGGTTAAGAACAACATCCGACATGATGTTGAACAATCTGTCCGAATACTTCGAAAGAGAGGAAGCAACAACAATTGTGAAGTCAGCGTCAGCGGAAGCTCGCAAGCCACCACCGATAAAGTCAACCTCTTCGGCTATGTCTTTGCTTTTAAGTTTTTTCGTGCCCTCAGAAAGCATGCTTGCCGTCATTGAAGAAAGTCCCAACAAGTCTCTCGGTTCAAGAGCAGAGCCAGCCTTAATACCAAGCTCAACGGTCACAAAGGGAACGCGATGATCTTCCAGCAATTCAACTGTCAAACCGTTGTCCAATTTATATGACGAAACAGTCGGCAGCTTGAAAGGTCTGGGAGCCGGAGTCTGTGGCGGATTCTTGCGCCAGGTTTCGGTATCTGCAGAAGAAACAGGTGCAGCAACTTTCGGCACCGCTTTTACAGCGGTTGACTTGGCTGCAGCCGATGCCAGAGCGAAATTGGTTTGACTGGTTACAACCAAAGCCGCCAACGTGAGAACTACTTCTCTGTTCAATTTAAATTGCATGTCAATCTCCTAAAGTCAGCGGATTAAATCTGGTTACCGGCTTGAGCCTTTTTATTAGCCTCAGCCTTTTCGACAGGAACTATGTCCATGAGCGTAGTTCCTTCCTTTGTAAACAACTTCTTTGCCACTCGTTGAATATCGGCAGCGGTGACACTTAAGTACCTCTGCAAATCTTCATCCAGCAAATTTGGGTTGCCGTAGAACAAAGTATTTTCAGCTAGTATTTCCGCTCTGCCTACGCAACGTTGCAGACTGGAATAACTACCTGAAGCAAACAAGGCTCTTAGTATTTGATTTTTAGCCGTATCAAGTTCTCTGTCCGTAACAGGCGTTGTCTTTATTTTCTCAAGTTCGCTCCACAAAATATCTTGGGCTTGCTTGGAAGTCGTGCCTGGCTTATAGACAATAGTTGCATCCAGTGCCGATGGTCCACGGCGTTCATCAACACCCATGCTAACTTCTAAAGCCACTTGGTCGCCTTTTACCATGCGCTGATAAAGTCTGGATGATTCACCGGCGGTCAAAATCCTTTGCATGATGCTCACGACATACGAATCAGGATCTCTTGCCGGTGGAGCTTTCCATCCCATCAAGATAGCCGGCATCTTGGCCAACTTGTCCTCTACCTTTTCGTATTTTTCTTTAGTCTGCGGTGGCTCGATAACATCCGGCTTTGGCGGCTTCGCTCCTTTTGGAATGGTTGCGAAGTATTTACGCACTAAAGCCTCAGCTTTGGTCGAATCAATATCACCGACAATAGCCAATGCAGCATTATTCGGAACATAATAGGTATCGAAGAAGCGACGGACATCAACTACTGATGATGCTTCCAAATCCTCGAATGAACCGATTACCGGATGCGCATTTGTCCAGTTGTCGAACATAACTTCGTCAAATTTTAGAGCAGCAGGCGAATACGGTTGGTTATCAATCCGCATACGCTTTTCTTCTTTTACTGTCTCCAATTGATTCTTGAAATTCTTATCGGTAACAGCTAACGAACGCATGCGATCAGATTCCAGCCAGAGAGCTGTCTCTATTGATTGCTCGGTACCTTTTCAAAGTAATTGGTGTAGTCGGCATGTGTCGATGC
>JAKFVJ010000166.1 GCA_021732245.1 Candidatus Obscuribacterales bacterium
GCATTGAAAGACGTAAACTTTGAAGTAAATGCCGGCGAAGTAATTGGTATCATCGGTCGTAATGGTGCTGGTAAAAGCACATTGCTGAAAATTATGTCTCGTGTCACGGAGCCGACCGAAGGTCGAATTGAGACCTGGGGGCGCATGGGCAGTCTGTTGGAAGTTGGAACCGGATTCCATCCGGAACTCAGCGGTCGTGAAAATGTGTATTTGAATGGTGCTATTTTGGGTATGCGCCGCAAGGAAATTGATCGCAAGTTTGACGAGATTGTCAGTTTTGCGGGAATAGACAAGTTCCTCGATACTCCCGTAAAACACTATTCCTCAGGTATGTATGTTCGTTTAGCTTTTTCTGTCGCCGCGCATTTGGAACCGCAAATCCTTTTAGTCGACGAAGTTCTCGCTGTAGGTGATGTGGAATTTCAGAAGAAATGCCTTGGGAAAATGGAATCAGTGGTATCAGAGGGACGGACAATTCTTTTTGTCAGTCACCAGCTGAATTCCATTCGTAAGCTTTGCAGTCGTTGTGTTTGGCTCGATGATGGCAAAGTGAGAATGGAAGGACCAACTGCTCACGTGGTGAGTAGTTATGAGTCTGCATGGCTTACCCAATCCAAAGAAAAAGCTATTGCTTCTGAACAACACAAAAGCGTTTCGCATTTTACCGGCTGGGAAATATTGGAAGGACGTGGTGAGGAGTCGAATTGGCTTTCTACAATAGGTCCATTGAAAGTGAAATTTACCGCCTGGGTCCACAAGAAAATTTCTTCCGGCTTGCAGGGTATCGCACTTTGGGACGATGACGGTCAATTGATGTGGGGATCGTCCGTCACTAACTTGAAGCTGGACAAGGGACTGCATGAATTCGTCTACGATCTTCCTGAGTTGCCTTTAAGACCTGGTTTGTATCATTGGCAACTAAGTCTTTGGGATGGCAATGAAGTACTTGATAATTGGTTTGCAATTCCCAGCATGATGATTGCCACTTCCCCCCTTGCTCACCAAAGCAGAGAATGGGCTGGAATTCTGAATGTTCCATGCGAAGTGAAAATCAATAGTGTCGGCTAAAAAATGATTGCCTAAATTGCAAAGCAACGGCTTCACAATTCCTATTGCATATATTTTGCTCCTATAAGTGTGCATCCAGTATGGGTGTATTTACCTCTGTATATGCTAAGTAGTTGTGATATTAGAGTGGTATCACTCGACAAGAGACAATTCTAAATTGCGCTTAATGCCGCATATAGTAAGATGGGTTACACACCAGCTTGATAGGATAAACTTAACTAGGAAATTTACGGCTTAAAAAGCAATTGTAAGTTTTCCGGCTCCCCTACAGTCGCTTGTTGATCATTTGATGTACAATTACCAGGTATCTCTGAAGAAATTAGTGGCATTTGCAAGTGCTCTAATTCTTGTGTCGGTGACAAGCCCGCTTGCTTGCTTCGCTGACGACAATGATAACTTGCCGGGATTGAAAGTTTTGAGGGCTCCACAAGCAGAGCCAACGAATGCTTCAAAAAGTTCCGACGATGGTCTATTACGCAAAGTCGCACCACAGCGCACCGCAAGTCCTACAGCAAGCAAAGATGGTGTCGACAAGGACAAAGATAGTTCGCAGTCATATACGCTCGGACCTGGAGATGTGCTCAGTGTTACCGACTATGCAATGACTGACGATTCGGACTTTCCGACGCAAACAGTCACCGTTTTGCCTGACGGCACTGTTAACATCTATCCGGTTGGATTGATGAAAGTCAGTGGCTTAACACTCAAACAGTTCAACGATCAACTGATTGAAAAAGCCAAGGAGACAATCGTTGATCCGCAGTATGTTGTAAACATAGTTCAGTCTCGCCCAATTTCTGTTTATGTCCTTGGCGAAGTAGCCAATCCCGGTCTTTATTCTTTTGGAGCGGGCGGCGATGTGGCATCTCCTGATCTAGGTTTTGGTGCGGGTCCAGTGATGGGACGCAGTCGCATGATTGGGACGACTGGTGGTCGGACGAAACTTTCACCGGAAATGAAAACCACGGGAGCAATGTTGGGAGCCGTCTACGGAGCCAAGTTTGCCCAGTGGGCTCCGAAATGGGGTGCTGTAGGTGGACTGGCTGCATATGGCATGGCTAAAACGAAATCGCAATCCGGAGATGATTCGGGATTGCCGCCATTATCACAGCCATTTGTTGCGCCGGGGACTGGAGCGCCTGCAAGAAATCTGAATTCATTAAACGGTGGCTACACATCAATGCAGGGCAATATTGGATCGCTTAGTTTTGGTGATGCACTTGGTGGAATTAATCCTGTTATACCTGGATTCGGACAGGCTGGTGTCGGTCCCACGGGTGGTTTGGGTGGTCCTACTCTGGGCGCCGGTTATGGTGGCTCGCGCCGTGGCAATTACTTTGGCGGGCCGGGTGGTGGTATGCCTCCTGGACCAGGTTATGCTGCAAGTTCGAATTTAGTAATTCCGGCTCAAGCATCTGTTAGCGTTAATAACGTAACTGTTATGACAGCCATTGAGCGCGCCGGCGGTTTGCGAGATACCGCCAATGTACGCCGCATTCAGGTGCGTCGTGCTGAAAGCAAAGAAGTTATCAACGTAGATATTTGGAAACTAGTCAGTGAAGGCGACACGAGTCAAGATGTTGTTATGCAGCCTAACGACACGATTTTCATTCCTCAGGGCGGATCTGATTTCAATCCTGATTCCTTGGGTGCCTTGGCAGCCTATAAAGGAAGATGGGTAAGAGTTTTGGGTACAGTGAAGTCTCCCGGACTTGTCGAATTGAGACCGAATGACGACATATACTCTGTATTGGCACGCGCTGGTGGTTTTTTGCCGTCGGCTGCTACAAGATCAGTAGTTTTAAGCCGAATGAATCGCGATGGTACCGTCTTTTCCAAGCGAATTTCTCTGCCCAAAGGAATGAGAGACAGAGAAGCATTGGCTCGTTTGCCGGTGCAATCTGGTGATGTGGTCATAGCATCCACATCGCTTATCAAAACAGTTGGAACTGAAGTACTTAGAGCGGGCATGATTACTGCTCTAGCCATGCTTGTAATTTACTTCAGTAACAAGGTAACTAACGTCAACGTCCAAACCAACGACGACGGCACTCCCACAAACAATGCTCGTGTAGCGGTGTTCTAATTATGCAAGTACCAATTGAGTTAAGTATATTCCGGTCGTTCATAGCTAAATTTATAGCTGGAGCTTTAGCGTTTGCTGTAGTGGCGACGGCGGCGTTTTTCGTGCCGGTGACACCACCGCCCGTGTTCGAAGTTGCTGCTCGAATTTGGGTGCAGTCGAAGTTGCCCACCGAAGGTGGCGGTTCGGGCGGTGGTGGAGCGCTGTCTCCCGTTTTAAGTTATTTCAACAGCCCAATTAATACAGCCGGCGAAGTGATGAAATCCGCTCTTGTTTTAGAGGAAGCTATTAGTGCACTCAGAAAGAAATTGCCGGCTGAGCGTTTACCCGGACTTAATGACTTACGTGGCGGTCTTCGTGTAGACCCTGTTCGGGACGCGGACATCCTTATTATTTATTACCGCAACAATTATGCTTATGTCGGTGTGGAAGTTGTGCAAGCTGTACTTGATGCTTTTCTTAGAGTGAACAGTGCTCAAGCAGCAGTTAGCGCCAAGCAATCTCGCATCTTTTTGGAAAGTCAGTTGCTCGAATACAAAACCCAGATGAAAGAATTGAGCGAAAAGGTACAGGTATTTAAGACATCACACGGCATACTGGATCTCGAAGGAGAAACCGAACAGGCACTCGATCAAATTTCTGCAATCGAGCAGGGTATCGAAAATACCAAGATTGCGCTGGCTGAGCTCAATAGCCGCATTGAGTACCTATCATCGAAGTCAGGAGTGCATCCAGGTCAGGCCTTAAGGGTGGAAGAGTTGTCGCAAGACGGACTTGTTTTTCAGCTGAAACAAAACATTGCCGATGGCGAAGGTCAGTACAATGAATTGGCTATGCGACTGCGTCCGGAGCACCCACGCATGCGCCAATTGCGTCGCGCAATTGAGCAAGACAAACGTAGATTAACAAATCGCTATCGCAAACTTTTGGGCGCTAACGAAGTTGCTATCGAGTCAGAAGCCGATTCCAGTGTTGAAGGTGTTAAGGCAAGAATGCTTGAGCAGTTGATCGCTGCTTTGCCTGAAAGAATTGTACTGGAAACACGTATCGGTTTATTGCAGGAATCTTTGGTGCAAGCTCGCAAGCAGTTAACTTCTATGCCGGCTGAACAAGTTCAATTGGCTGAGTTAATGCGAGCTGAACAAATTGCCATTGAGACTGTTTCTGAAACGGAGAAGTCGCTTAATCAAGCACGCTTAGTCGAAGCTGTTGCATCCAAAACATCTTCTTATCAAATTATTGACAGACCGCAAGTGTCCGGTGTGACCATTGCCTCGAAGTTGCCGAAATTTGCATCGGCACTAGTTATAGGACTAGTCTTTGCGATTGCTGTATTTTTTGGCTTGGATCTACTCGATCCCCGTATGCGCCGCATTACGCCTGTGCTTGACACCTTGCCGTTGCCGGTCATCGGCTGGGTTAGCGAATTGGTACCAGCCGATAGAGTGCCTGAATTACGTGAATCCATGCACCGGTTGCGACTATCCATTAAAGGTCTGCTCACTGGCGAAAGTAATGAAATTGTCATTGCATCCGCTGATAGAGGTGACGGTAAGAGCGCCATTGCTGCCGGTTTGGCAATGAGTTTTGCTGAAAGCGGCATGAAAGTCTTATTAATAGATGCGAACTTGCTGGAGCCAACACAGCATTACGTCTTTAATTTGCCACCTTCTCCTGGTCTGGCTGATTACCTGGTCAATCCGGTGCCGGATCTCTGGCATAAGCTAATGCGTCCTGTGGGCAAGAACCTGAAAGTAATTACCGCCGGTGCAGGACCTGCCGGGGTTGGGCTTTTAGCAACAGATGCTATTCGCGAAATGATGACGATTGCTAAATCGGAAGCAGACGTAGTTATCTTTGACACGCCGGCAATTACCGATTCGCCGGCAGCTCTAGCCTTAATCTCACCGAAGACTCATTTATTGTCTGTAGTGCGCATGAATCATACTCTCAAGCAGTCCTTATTGATTCTAGCCAGTCAATTGAGACATCACGAATTTGCGTCGGGCTCAATGGTCATAGCCGATGTTGATGAGTTTGCTTTGGCTTCCGCTCTTGCTAAAGCTGGTCGTCGAGAAGCCCTCGAACTGGAAGAGTAACCAGCTCAATGTAGCGGCGTGATAGCATGTTGCTAAGGTGGATGTTATGGCAAAGTCGCTTGCATCTTATTCTCGACAGAACTTTGGACGCGGGCAGCTCGGCAAAGGCTCTACCAAGCCTCCATCCGGCAAAAAACCGGCTAAGAAGAAGGTAAAGCTCACGGACCGGGAAAAGGTTCGTCGCATCATAGTCATTTTCACTTTTATTATCTATTGGCTCTTAATTTTTGAGGGGGCTTTACGTAAGTGGGTTTTGCCGAACGCGCAAGAATGGCTCTTCTTTGTTCGCGATCCGTTTGCTTTGGGCATCTATTTTCTGGCTATTAAAAATGATATGTGGCCCAGATGGACGCCCATTTTCAAGGTTGGTATGGCGCTGACTGTTATCTCTTTTCCGTTGATGGCTGTGCAAATGGTAGCCAGCCACTTGCACCCATTTACTGCCATATATGGCTGGCGAATGTATTTCTGGTACTTGCCCTTAGCCTTCATTATCGGCGAGCAATTTCGCGGTAAGGATCTGAAGACGCTGGTTAAACATAGTTTGATCGTCTGTGTGCCAATCGCGCTTTTGGTATTGGCGCAATTTAGATCTTCAGCGGATTCTTTTATTAACTCTTCACTTGGTGGTAGCCAGGCAATGCTCGTGTCTCATGGCATAGTTAGAACATCCGGTACTTTCACAGTGGCAGCAGCTCAAACGCTGTTCGTTGGCAGCGTCATTGCCTTTCTTTTAACCGCATGGCTTTTACCGCGCAAGCAGAGACCATTTAACAACATAATTCTGCTTATAGCCTCAGCCGCTGTTTTAGCCACATTTGCCGTAAGTGGTAGTCGTTCGGTGTTCTTCCAGGGAGCGCTTGTTATGTTGGGTTCGCTAGGAAGTGCGATTATCATCTTTCAACGAAAACCTCGGGTTAAGGTGCTTTTGATCTTGCCGGCGCTTGTTCTAGCAGGGGGTTTGCTATATGTCACTGTCTTCAGCAGCGCATTTGAGGTAATGAAGGAACGACAAATTGCTGCCGAAGGAGCCGAAGGTATGATTACCAATCGACTCTTTAATATGATGACCGGCTTTGCCAAAGTCTTGCCCTCGGCGAGCGTGTTGGGATTGGGTATGGGCGCAGGCACCATGGGTGGTGCTAGGCTGGCGACTGGATCGCCTATCTTTTCTCTTGCTGAAGACGAGTGGTCGCGGGTCATCCTCGAATGCGGTCTATTTGGAGTCGCTTATATCTTTTATCGATTTTGGCTGTTAGGCTGGCTTATTAGGAATGCCATAACAGCGGTGAAACGAACGCTCAATCCATTGCCACTAATTCTTGTTGCCTTTATCGGTATTACTATTTTTCAAGGACAAATTTCCTTGCAGGGGACAATTAACGGATACGGTTGGCTCTTTGTTGGTTTCTGCATTGCCGCAAATCGTTTGGGCGTTTACGGCAAGAATCAAGAGGATGGGGTGTGGAGTTAGCCCGTAGAGCTAAAACCAAGATCCTTTTGCTGGCAAATTATGAGCCTGATGGTCAAGCATCCATGCTGGCTTTCAGTAATTTGATGAGGGCCGAATTAGAAGCACGCGGCTTTGATGTGCGAACCATTCGTCCGGCTCCAATTGTTGGTAAATTTCAATTATTGGGAAAATCTTTTGCCAAATGGCTGGCATACGTCGATAAGTATTTGTTGTTTCTGCCCCATTTGTTGAAAGAAAAACAGTGGGCGGATATTGTCCACATCTGCGATCATTCAAATGCTGTTTATGTCCCCTTTGTTAGAGACATTCCGCACATCGTGACTTGTCATGATTTATTGGCAGTCAGGGCCGGACTTGGTGAAGATACGTGTTGTTCGTTAACTCCTTTTGGTCGACTTCTGCAACTCTGGATCTTGCATGGATTACGAAGGGCATCAACCATTGCTTGCGATTCGACGGCGACCAAAATCGATGCGGAAAGATTACTTGGGTATGTCGGCGGTAGGCAAATTTATCTGGTGCCTTTGGCGATGCATGTCAGTTTTAGGAAATTACCGACTGAGGAGGCAAAGTCACGGCTGAGTAAGGCTGTTGGATTGTTGGCTGATGTTCCTTATCTATTGCATGTCGGTTCCAGCCAACCTCGTAAAAATCGAGAGTCGGTCTTGAAAGTATTTGCCTCTATAAAAGATAAGTTTAAAGGACAGTGTGTTTTTGCCGGTTCATCTCTAACCAATGACCAAATTTCCTTAGCCAAAGAGCTAGGAATTTTTGACCGGGTTGTTCAAGTTGCAGGCTGTGATGCTGAAACTCTTGAGGCGCTTTACAGTCAAGCGCATGCTTTTATCTTTCCCTCATACAGTGAAGGGTTTGGTTGGCCAATTATTGAGGCACAAGCTGCCGGCTGTCCTGTTGTGAGCAGCAATATTGAACCTTGCCCGGAGACTGCCGGCGATGGGGCTATTTTTTGCGAGCCTGGCGATATCGACTCACTTGCCTTAGCAATCTGTGAGTTACAAGATCAAAACAGAAGAAATGAACTCCAGCAACTGGGTTATCGAAATATTGAAAGATTTGCTCCTCAGCTAATGACTGAGCGGTATCTTGAACTCTATGAAAGCTCAATTGGACTGAATGAGAAGGTACTCGGACTGTGAATGTCTTGTCGATTCCAAAGTTGTTTGCCAAAGAAGGCGACACACGCGTGTCGCAACTTAGAGCAAGGCTTGATGACTTTTATGCAAGGGAAAATTATCCGGCCTTCCACGGTGCTAATGATCAAGGTCCGTTCTGGCAGCCAATCAAAGCAATTGTCGCGCAGCATCTAGCAAATCGAAATGGCAGCAACGACAAGTTGCGAATCTTAGAGATTGGTGTCGGCTGTACTAATTTTGCAAACTTCCTAGGTGAATTACGACAAGAAGTTGAGTTTCATGTTCAAGACATAACCGATCGCAATGTTGAGTATTTAAATTCACAGGCTGATCACGTCCATATAATGCCGATTACTTCTCTTAGCGGTTCCTACGATATTATCTTTGCCACATTTGTTTGGGAGCATATAACTAACCCACGGCAATGTCTCGATCATTTGCTTTTGCTAACTGGCATAGGCTGTAGTCTAATTCTTGCTTCTCCTCGTTATGATTTCCCATTTTATATAAGTCCGTCTTCAAGACATTTGGCTAAATGGCAACAGGTAGCAATTGGTTGCTGGATTGCGTGGAAACGCCTGGTTACACTGATAACTCGGTCTCCCCAATTTCTGATACATCTAGAGCCTGCTATTTTACATATGCCTTGGTTTTGTGATGCTGATGCGGTTCACTGGGTGTCTTTCTGGGATCTTAAACTTTATCTTCGTGGTAAGTACGACTTGAAGCAAATTCCTTTATCTCTTCAGGGCTACTATGGGCAAATTTGGGAGACGTTTTGTCTTTTATTTGTCGAAATTAGAAAGTTGTGACTGCCACTCATTAAGTATATGGATTGTGAATAATCAGGCTAATAGCTGAACTAAGAGCCATGCCCATCCTATTTAAGTTACGAAACCTATTTGATGGTGGTAGTGCAGGAAGACGTCTCTAATGACAATTGCTGGATCAAATAGGTTTGCCGCGCGTTTATAGCCGCTAAGACATCAGGATATGGGAGGTACATGAGCATGGGTAGTTGGTTTATAAACGCAACGTCAGAGGCGATGCACG
>JAKFVJ010000165.1 GCA_021732245.1 Candidatus Obscuribacterales bacterium
GGACCGACACACAGTAAGGGCATTCTAGGCAATAGCTTCGGACCGCGTCTTGTGCCTGTCTCTGATTTCAAACTCGACGAAAACGGCGTAATTAATATGGAGATGATTCTGAAAATTAACGGTCAGGAACGCATGCGCAGCAACTACAACACTATCTATTACAACGATCCAAAAACCAACGAGCGCGAGGCTTGGAGTTTTCCGCGCTTTATGGCTTGGCTTGGCGGACATAACATCACCATTCACGGCGGCTACATCATTGGCTCCGGCACAGTCGGCAATGGCTGTATTGCTGAGTTTATGGCCAAAACTGATCCGAAAACCGGAGAAGTAATTGAGCCGGCTAAATACCCCTGGCTAAAATCGGGCGATGTCGTTACGATGGAAGTGGAAGGTATTGGTACCCTGGAAAACAAGGTAAAGATAGCTGAGTACGCCAAGGTGAAGTAATGGCTGATGCGCTGACAGATAGTGCGATAACAGTCACATCGAAAACGATGCCCGCCGACAAGATTGGGCAAATCCTTTCTACGCCGGGCATTTTGTTTACAGATGGACATTTTGAGTACCCAGTCAGCAATGACGAACAAACCGGCAATCATTTACAGTCCGTTTTTATCATTGAGCCAATAGCAGCCAACGCACAATTTGTCGACTGGATTGTTGAAGATGTTGTGCTTTGGTTAGATGCGCAAAAAATTGAAGTTGATGCGGTTTTTGCTCCGGCGCAACCGGCTGTTAAGACTATTGTCGACAAGCTTGCACAGAGGAAAAATCTTCAGGCTGTTTATTGGGAATATCTTCCAGGCGGTTGGTTTGGCAGCAAAGTTGTCTCTGGTGAATTAAAGCCAGGTACTAAGGTGCTTGTGTTCAACGGCGTATCCCAGCAAGGCCGTTGCGTAGGCAATAGGTTACCGTTTTTTGTTGAGAATTTAGGTGGACAACCCATAGCTGCTGCAGTTTTTGCTAAAGGAACTGCTGACGGAGTAAAAGCTGCTGAGCAAAAATTTGGCGACATGTTCTATTCGACCATACAGGTGAATATTCCAATTTCAGCACCAGCTGACTGTGATATTTGCAAACACGATCCGTCGAGTAAAGCTACACCGTGGACTCACTTGAAACCATGACTCAAGAAGAAGCGACATCGAAAGCAAAACGAATGACCAGTGTTCGCATTGCCACAATTGTGTGCGGATTGTTGCTGATTGCAGCTATTGCGCTTTCGATTCCCTTGTTTGAACAGACGTTAAATACAAAGCCTGTTGCGAGTAAAGTGCCGAAGGCTATGCGAGAGGCGGAACGCAAAGTAAATAAATACAGCGAAATGATAGCGAGAAATCCAAACGATTTTGGTGCGTACCAGCAGCGTGCGCTAGCATACATCGAATTGAAACAATACGACTTGTCTATTGGTGATAGCACCAAAGCAATGCAATTGGATCCTGATCGTCCTGGTCCGCTCGATAATCGCGCAATAGCTTATCGCGAAGCCGGGCAATTGCAGTTGGCGTTGAAAGACTGTAATTTGTTGATTGAGAAATTTCCTCGTTACAGCCACGGCTATGCGCAGCGCGCGCAGGTATACGCGGACATGGGCAAGTATTCTTTGGCCGCGAAGGACATCACCAAAGCCAAGTCATTCTGAGCCCATTCGACTAGCGCTCAGGGCAGGCTTCGCGAAGAATCTCGCCGCGGACAAGTCATTCTGAGCGAAGCGAAGAATCTCGTAGCTTAAGTTGTGAGATCCTTCGTTACAGCTGCGCTTCCACTCAGGATGACGGAATGCGCGGATATCGAAAAAATTTGCCTTTGGAGGGATTCGAACCCTCAATCCCTTACGGGCATCGCATTTTAAGTGCGACTCGTATACCAGTTCCGACACAAAGGCGTGTCAATATCGAAGTCTAGATATTGTAGTTTAGGTTGCTGGTCCTTTCAATGAGGCGAGTTTTTCTTCCGCTTCAAAAGCGGCCTTGGCATCGCGGTTGATTTCGCGGGCTGCCCAGGCGCTCATAACAACCCAGATAAGAGCGATAACTCTTCCAATCACTTTCTCTTCTGCAATAGGATCGTGAACGAAATTGCCGGTGATAGCCGAGATGAGCAAGCTAATCGGATCCGGATCAATGAGGGATTCAGTTTTGAGCCAGGTCAATACTTGGATTGCCATCAAGCTGTAAGAAAGCCAAGCGGCAAAAGCCACACGCTTAGAATTCATCGTTGTTCTATACACGCGAAGCGCGCCGCGGTCTTCGATCTTGATGATGAATGGAAAGCGCAAGTAGATGCCGACGAAGGCGGAAACTACACCTGAAACCAGAGTGGCAACACTGTTTTCAATATAGGCACGAGCTAGATAGCAGGGAGCAAGTAACAGCCACATGTAGGCAAGCACCATTTGCAATCTTTCAAATCGCAGCTTCGCCGGGCTTGTTATTAAGTAAATCAGTCCTGTAAATGTTGCGAACAGCCACATCAAACTCCACAGCACTACACCAACAGCGGTCTTGCCTTTTTCTGTTTGATAGCGAGCTAGAAGCGCAGCTGCATCCGCATCAACCCCAAATATTTCAAAGTACGATGTGCGGAAGCTTGCGTACTCCGACGTCTTATGGAAATCAGCAATTCGCCAACTGATGAGATTGCCTATTTGTTCTTCCAGATAATATCTAGGTGACGTGAACAAATTGTAGAAGAAAGCTTCGATAAAACTATGACGTCTTGGGTTTGGATACTCCAAACTTACGGGATGGAGAAAATCAGGTTCTTTCTGAAATTGATCTCTGCCCCAACTACGAATAGCTTCAAGAGCTATGACGTTATTTTCCGTGTACGGGCTTTGAATGAGTACCATCGCCAATCCGAATGACTTGGACAATCGATTGGCCAGGCTGGTGTCACCGGGGTAATGCGCTTTGTAGTCCGGCAATTCTTGCTGCGGACTTACCATTTCCAAAAGCGGCGGATGCGGTTTGACGAAGTAGGCAAACAGCGCCGACACGACTGTGAGGGCGATAATGCCAATGGCTACTTTTCGCTTGGTTGAAAGCATACTTTCAAGTATACGTATTGATTTAGCCAATACCTTGTTAGGCGCTAATCTTCTGAGCACCCCAGGTCGTGCTAAGCCTTGACAGCGCCTTCCTGGTTCTGGTTATTGGCAACCGGAATGCCTCGAGACACAAGCCAGTCCTTGATTAGATAAAGCTTGTTATCTTCCAAGCGAAAGAGCATAGGCACAATTGTCAAACCCTTAAATGTGTGTTGCAATCTATTAGATTCTTCAAGAATGAAGCTAATTTCGTTGCCGATTTCGCGACTGCGAATGTGGTCGTCGAAAAAGCGAGTAGCAAGATCAGTCGTCCAGCCGTGTTCTCCGGTCAGACATTTGATGAAACTATCGCGGTTATTCTGAGGCTTGGCCATTGCGCAATTGTCGTGAGCAATTAAGGCCATGTATCTGGTGCCCATGGACATCGCCAGTGCAAGAGCAAACTCTGCTCCAAGCATATTGGCACCTTCGCGTCTAATTACATACGCCCAGTCACGTGGCAGATACAACGACTTTCTGTAGTCGATGCACATGCCGATTATAAGCTCAGGACAGTCGCCTGTTGCAATGTCAATTTTGCCCATGTTGTTACTCTTGAGCAAAGTTTCAATCGGTGTGTTTTTGAAGATTTCCGGAATATCGGCATCACTTGAAACAGGAACAAGCTTGTGCATTTCAGATTGATTCGTACGAGTGATTTCAATCGGCTGCAACTTGGATGTAAGCAAACGAGTCGCCGGTGAGCTATCACTTGCAAGAGCAATTTTCAACGGACAATCTTTTGGACCGGTGTGTGCGCCTGCTTTTACTTCAAGAACATCCTTGATGCTTGCAGCACATCCGGAACAAGTTGTCTTGAGCATTCGTAAGTCAGCATCAGTCAAAGCTTCATCATAATCTTTGAAGATATTTTCTCTTCCAAGAATGTCGATGCTGGATGAACGCTCGAGCAATTCCATTGGTTGACTCGGCAGTTCGGCGATGATAAGCCTGCATCCCTCGCGAGACAGCCTGCTGTGAATTGATAGCAGTGTGCGAACGCCTGTCACGTCCATGGCAGAAACCGCGCGCATGTTCAGGATTACTGCTTTTACGTCTTTTACGACTATGATGTTTTCAATAAATCTTTCGGCAGCACCGAAAAACAATGGTCCGTCAACTGTAAATGTCTGGATGAATTTACAGCTAGGCAGACGTCCGGAATAGGCAGATCCGTTGCCGTTTTCTGATGTGGCCGCCGTCACACGCACAGCGCTCATCTGTCTGACAAATAGTGCGCAAGTAAATATGAGACCGGCCATGACGCCTGCGGTTAAGTCTACTAGAACGGAAACAGCTGTCGTTATAAGCATGACCCACGCTTCTGTGCGTGAAGCGCGCCAAATTTCGCGCAACTCGTCCCATTCGATCAATCGAATTCCTGTAAGAACAAGGATGCCGGACAAGGCAGCTAATGGAATTTGTTCTGCGTATTTTGCCAGGAAGAAAATGAGCAGCATCAATGTTAAAGAGTGCACAATGCCGGACAATCGTGTCTTGGCGCCGGCACGGATATTAACGGCCGTACGCGCGATCACGCCTGTAACAGGAATGCCACCAAAGAAGGGCACTATTACGTTGGCTAAGCCTTGACCAATTAATTCCTGATCGGATTTGTGCTTGGATTGAGTCATACCATCAGCGACTGAGGCTGAAAGCAATGATTCAATCGAACCCAGCATAAACACTGTTATTGCCGAGGCAAAAAGTGTGTCCAACTGCTCCCACGGTAAAGTAGGCAAGGAAGGCAACGGCAAGTAATTAGGAACAGAACTTATGTCGTGAATCCTTGGAATGGGCAAGTGCAAGAATGATGCCAATCCTGTACCGACAACAATTGCCACCAATTGACCGGGGATTGCTTTGAATACGCGTGGAAGGAAAGCAGCAACGGCGAATGTAATTAATGCCACTACAAACGCAGGCAAACTGCCTTCGTGGTGAACGGCTAAGCGCCAGAAAAGAGCGGTTATGTCCTGCAGAAATTCCGGAATAAGGGGATGCCCTTGCAACGGCGCCGGTTGACCAGGATGTGCCAATGGTGTCGGTGATAATCCGCTGAAGTCGTCTAACGCGTTGAAGATGATTAGGGTGCCGATGGCATTGGCAAATCCGACCATGACCGGCATGGGGATATATGAGATAAGTTTGCCGCACCGAAACAATCCGGCCACAATTTGCAGAACACCGGCGATAATGCCGACAAGCCAGATGCCTTGAATACCGTAAGTCTGACCAATTTCAATAAGTACTACAGCCATCGCCGCAGCAGGACCGGTGACGGCAAATCTTTGTCCGCCAAAAAGTGAACCGATAAGTCCGGCGATAACACCTGTCGTAATGCCTACGCCCGGATCAACACCGGCGGCGATTGCCAACGCAAGGTTTAACGGCAACGCCACAAGCGCGACAGTGATACCGGCCCAAATGTCCGGCACCATTGTTTTGCCTTTGAACATGTCTTTCCATTCTTGCAATAGGAAAGGCATATCAAAACCAAAGCGTGGCTGCTTACTTACAGTTGTAGACGTGGTCATATCTCTCTACTCCGAGCTGATCTGAAAAAACTATTGAGCGTTCAGACTTGCAAGGTCAAATAAGTAGAGAACAATAAATAAGCCAGAGTTTGTATGTGATAGCTTTGCTGAATCGATGAGCTAACTCATCAAGTAATTGTACTTGTGTAAAAATGCAGACCGTATCGTTGACGAAGCTTTCTGCCGGCGGAATGAATTTGAAGTCTCGTTGAACACGGATTTGGTTTTGGCTGTGGTTGGCAGCGTGCTTAATTACACAATGAAATGGATGGTTGCGGGCTTGTAGCTTTGTTTGTGATCCCAACTCCGATGAATAAGGATCGAACATGGTGCATGTGAATTGGCAGAGAACAAATAGCAGAACTGCCAGTGCGGCCATAGCTGCCTGAACTGGCTTTTTGCGCTGAACTAAGATACTGCCGGTCATGAAAAGACACCCGCATCTAGTGCAAATTGGTAAGTGCACTTAACTAGATTAACACACCAGCTGGGGCGACCGGACTAGCCGTCCCGAATCGCCCGTCCAGTAAGCGTTTCCAGGTGCGTTGTCAGGGTGCTGACATCATCCGGGCGTTTAGCTATAAGTTCAGTAATACGTTACGGACAGCATCTTAGAACTGTCACCCTGAGCAAAGCGAAGGGTCTCGCATGTTGACTTGTGAGATTCTTCACTTCGTTCAGAATGACATTCTGCAGCGGTTCTGGATACCGGCATAGACTTTATAGTCTGGTCTGTCTCTGGGCATAATAATGAAGTAGGCTGCTGAAGGTCACTATGAAATTCAACCGGAAAACACAGTGGGCACTTGTCCTGGTAATTGTTGCGGGGCTTGTTTTAGCTTTCGTGAGTTGGCCGGAATCCAGTCAAATCCGGGCTTTTCTTAGCCCTAAGCCGGCCGCTCCAAGAAGCAACGAAGGTATTAATGAAGGACCGGTCATTGCTTGCGAAGTTACCGTGGGGACATTTGATATTCACAGAAAGTACCGATCTATGGAGGGACCCTGGGCGGTCGCCAAATTTAAGATTGGCGAATTAATCGCTTCGGGCACAGCGACTGTACCGGACAACCACATCCATTATGTCGAGTATGAAAACGGATCGGCGCCGTCGATGAACGGCAAATCGAATTTGCCGCCTTTTGGAGAAGAGTTAAGTGACCTCAAAGGCTCGATGAGTGACAAGAGAGAACTTTACTGGTTCAAAGGTCTTAAGGTTGAAGTTGTTGATGAGCATGGCAATACGCTGCCAACTGCGGAGTTTATTTGTCATACAAACTTGGACTTTCCGTTTGTTGATCATAATATGGTTTTTGCTGAGGGCGAACGGTGGAACAACGATCGCCTGATCACGATAACGCAAGGGCAGACCAAAATAATTTTCCCGAATGGTTTTGCTGTTCCTCTTGCTAGCGATGAATCTTTCCGTGTTACTTTCCAGGCGGCTAATAGAACAAGCAATGAGCACCGACGCTTGAAACATAAAGCGACTTTCTATTTCATCAAAGATTCGAATTTGGTTTACCCGGTGACCGCCTTATACGGACGAGTGCCGTTTGCTCAAGTAATTGTCGATAGAAATTTCGACGACGCGAAAAAAGAAGACTTGAAACGCCATCCTTCATGTGATGTGCAGGCGTTTGCCGTTAATGCTCCGAACAATGTTACAGGTGGCGTCTCTCCTGATAGATCCGGTCGTGTAATTTCCGGACATTGGGTGGTACCTCCGGGGTTGCATACTTATAAAAGCTCGGTAAATGACTTAGACCCGGTATTTTCTCAACGTGATCGAAAATTGCGTTTTGCTTGGACGCACATACACCCTTGCTGCACGGATGTCTCCATTACACGTTGCGATGGTGGCAGCAAGCAGAAAATGTTCACGGCAAAGGTCAGGACAAAGACGCAACCAGGGCTTGAGCTTGTCGATATTGAATTGATAAAACCGAAAGATGCCATAGTGTTTCCAAAAAACGGCAACTACGAAGTTGAAGGCACATACAACAATCCGCTGCCGACTGCGTTAGACTCCATGATTGCTGTCGGCATGTTTTTTGAAGATACGAATTTCCGCAGACCGACATGGGCGTTGCCGGACTCGAAAGCAGCTTACTGTGGAGTAGTCTGCAACAAGGAGTCGTCGACTGTGGCAGCTACTGGTACGACTTATCCGTCATTTGATAAAGCAAAAGACGGACCACTCTTAAAAGGTGAAAAGACGGTTGTCCTAAATACAAATCGTGGCAAGATGAAACTTGTTTTTGATGCTAATGTTGCGCCCTGCTCGGTGACACAACTGCATAGATTGTTTTCTCACGGTGGGTTTAACGGTACACGATTTGCCGCTTATCAGCCGGGCTTTTTATTGCAAGTTGCGGCTGCTGAAGATAAGGCGAAGGGACAAACGCCTATGTCATCTGATTTGCGCAAGCAATTGAGACGTCTGCCTTTGGAAGCAAGCGAGCATCATCGGAAATATGCAATAAGTATTGCCCGGCAAGTAAATGACGAAAATTCAGGCGCATCGTCAATATGTCTAATACTCAGCGAGTCGCCTCATCTCGATCGTAGATATTCCGTTGTCGGCCGAATTGGTGAAGATTCGCAGACGATGAAAACTCTCGAGAGCATTTGCAAAGACTGGCAATCAGCAGTAATTGTTAGCTCCTACTGATGGATTTTCCATTCTACGCCCAGCAATGGGCAAGATCTAACACTGTTTGCCTGGAAGTTTCCTGAGGTGAACATTGCACCGTATTTTGGATCAGTACACCAGTCTGATGCACGAGTACCGAGCGCGCTGAAGTGATCGCCGTCAGGATTGCCATTCAAATCTCGCGCGGTGACATTCCAGTGATTAGTCTGGCTGCCTATTCCAAAGAGAGCCGCTTGCGATTGGTATGTTGGTTGTCCATTGACATTGCCGTCAGGAAATGGCGATGTGTCGCAACGAACGACACGGATAGCACCACCGCCGGGAACAGATGAATCTACGGCACTGCCTTGAATGGCCGCGATAAATATCAGCGATGGAGGCGGTGAATAGGTTGTTGGTGGTGGCGGTGTGGGTGGAGTCGGTGCAGCAGGCGGAGGTGGAGGTGGTGTTGGCGACGCAGGAGGCCGCTGCACGTTATTCCCTGGCGGAGGAGCAGAGTTCGGCGGCTGCACCGGAGTCGGCGCCGGTGGAGTAATGGATGGTGGAGTTGGAGCTGGACTTGGCACAGGCGTTGGAGTCGGACGCGGAGTTGGCGTGGAAATTGGTGCCGGAGCTGGAGCCGGTGCAGGAGGGGGTGGCGGTGGCA
>JAKFVJ010000303.1 GCA_021732245.1 Candidatus Obscuribacterales bacterium
AAGTAGCCACAAACTAGTGGTGCCATGGCGGCTCCAATATTGATGCCCATATAGAAGATGGAAAATCCACCATCACGTCTATGGTCACCAGGAGCATAAAGCGATCCCAACATCGCGCTGATATTTGGCTTCAACAAACCAGTTCCGCTAACAATAAGTATCAGTCCTAAGAAAAATGTTTGAATTGATGGGAAAGCTAGAGTGAAGTGACCAAGCGCAATAATAATGCCGCCGATCAAAACTGCTTTTCTTGCGCCAATTAAACGATCGGCAAGAATGCCACCAGGCAAAGAAAGCATGTAGCAAGACATTTGGTAAAAGCCGTAAATCATCGCGGCTGTTTTAATATCGAATCCAAGCCCACCATCTGCAACTGCTGCCACCATATACAAAACGAGAATGGCGCGCATACCGTAGAAGCTGAAGCGCTCCCACAACTCAGTGAAGAACAGCGTGGTCAATCCGCGTGGATGTCCGAAGAGTCCACCGGTATCGAGCGTTTCATGTGTCATTGTGTTGTTGCTCGCTTGCGCCACCGTTGCCTGCACTTTCGCACCTCTCTATGTAAATTACAGATAAACCATAAATTGTATAAGAAATACGTGTTGCCAACTTATGGCGAAGTTGCCAATATCTCTAATGTCAAGCAGTTTCAAAGTCGAAATAGCTTGACCATTCGACTTGTCAATAACCAATACTAGAAAGAAATCATCTTCGATTATTGAGGTTTACCGATGACCAAGTCACTTACTGCCGCTATTGCTCTGTCTTTTTTTCTTGGAACATTTGCTTACGCGGAAGGTGAAACTCCTGCTCCAACAACAGAAGAAGCCACCACACCTGTTCAACAAACAGACGACATACGCAAAGGTGTCAACCCAAGTGACGCACCGGACATCAAAGTCGGAGTCAACGTCTATGTTGTTTCACTCGAGAACTTAAAAGAAATCGGCATGGCCATTCAAGAAGTCAGAGAAGCAGCAAGCGATCTCTGCGAAGAAGTAAGCAGACGCGAAGTAACACTTACATCAACTCCTAACGTAGTTGGTTACACGGTGTTGAGCATGCCGTCAGGATTTACCCAAGGTGCATATTTGCCACCACGCAAGAAGTGGGTTGATGCGTACATGCAAGACATGAGCAAAATCGTCAAGCTCATGAAAGATGAGTGTGACGACGTATTGGCAGGTAAAGCATCACTGGTAGTGCCGGCACCTCAGCAAGAAGAAGTAAAAGCCATGTTCGCGCAGTGGGTTGGTCTGGTAAATGACACTTTCAATAAAGTCGCAGAGCTGGAAAAAACCACAAATCAACCGATGCTAAACAACGCATCTATAGCCAATGCCGCACTAGCTATCAACAAGGACATGAAAAACCTCGAAGCCTTGCGCAAGAAGGTTTATAAAATCTACCAAAAGGCCGGCCAACGAGCAGAAGAAACAGCAAGTCTAACCGGAGATCAAGTGAAGTAATGGAGAAAGCAACTTTCGGAGCCGGCTGCTTCTGGGGAGTAGAAGAAACCTTTCGCCAAGTCCCTGGAGTTAGTGAAACGGCTGTCGGCTACATGGGCGGCACTCTCACTAGCCCTACATAAGAAGATGTTTGCACTGATGAGACAGGGCACGCCGAAGTCGTGCAATTGACCTATGACCCAAGCAAAGTATCTTACGAACAACTGCTCAAGATATTTTGGGGATTGCATGATCCGACAACACTAAATAGACAAGGCCCGGATATTGGATCACAATACCGCTCTGGTGTGTACTTCCATACCAAAGAACAAGAGCAGGAAGCACGCGCTCTGAAATCAAAACTAGATACAAGCGGTCACTTCAAACATCCAATCGTCACCGAAATCGAACCAGCACAAACATTCTGGCGCGCTGAGGAATATCACCAAAAATATTTCCAACGACGTGGACTACCCAGCTGCCACGTGCCGCAGCCGATTGAATAGGCACCCAAGTGCCATTTACACTAGCTCATCCAGCAGCAGTTCTTCCCTTAAAACGCCTCTGTCCAATTTATCTTTCCTTTCCAGCCTTAGTCGCCGGCTCCATGGCACCGGACGTCCCTTATTTCTTTTGGCAATGGAAAGTCGGTGGCTATGCCCACACCTTACCTGGAATATTTCTACTGAGTGTTCCCATTAGCTACTGCCTAATATGGCTATTTAAATTCCTCAGTCCGACCGCAGCAAGTATATTGCCTACCAGGCATGCCCAATTCGTCAACAGCTGGTTTGCCAACCCACCAAATAAAACGTTAAAGCGTGCAGCGTTAGTTTTGTTGTCGATTCTCCTAGGAATTCTGACACACGTAGCTTGGGACAGTTTTACACATAAACACGGATGGTATGTTAATGAACTACCAGTACTAAATTCAGAAGTCTTTCAAGTAGGAACGTACCACGTTCACTTATACAAAATGCTTCAACACGGCGGCACTCTTTTGGGATTATCGGTGTTATTACTTGCCTACGCTTTGAATTTCAAAATGATTTCGTTCGCAGAGCGATACTTATCTGCAGCCCAACCAAATATCCACTACTAGCCGAGTGGCAGCACTTCTAATTCCGTTAATAGTGTCAGCAGCACTAACCATACATCGATTCAGTGCAGACACTGTCGACGTCCTCATAATTAAATCGGTTATGTACTACGTGGATACTTGTGTCATGCTGCTTTTACTAGTGACAGTATTTCACAGACGCAACCATCAGTAGTCTTGAAGTGTATATAATGAAATCATACATTCCATGTTCCACTATGTGGTTAACAAAGCAATGAACACAAAGCAATCAAAACGTCCGCCCCATATTAGCAAAGCCATGAAAGAACTTCGATCATATGCCAAATGGGAATTATCTAAATCCGACATTGTCCAATTCAGAGTCGACAAGGCGGATTTTGAGCACCTCGTTAAAACTGCCACAGAACTCCAGACACCAATGGGAGCAATGGTAAGGCAGTGGGTCTTGGAAAGGCTGGAGTCGTCCACCGGACAAGTGACCAGTAAGATCGAGTAGACAAACTTGAAGTAAAGCAAAAGAGCATCGATGCGGCCGGTAGATTTGAGCCATTAATGTTTGTCGCGCTCAATAATTAATCGAGCGACAACGCAGTTCGGGTAAATAGTCATAGGCGGATTCAAAAGGGAAGTCTCATGAGTTATTTACAATCGATGCTGGCACTACTGCTTTCAGTCAGTTTTGCAATGTCTGGTAGTAGCTCTCTCCAAGCCGAAGAGACTCCCGCCAAACAGTCAACTCACAAGCTTTTGTTTAAGTATCCAAACGCTAACGACCTATACGTATACTATGCTGGACGGTCTGAACCAATCGCAGCTGTCAAAGGCAAACAACTAATTGTGACGCAACAAATTGATCCACCGGATGTTGAGAAGGTTACATTACTACTAACTGCACACACTTTCATCACTATTGCAAACAATGATAGAGCTAAAGCCGATTATGCTGGGGCGGACAAGCACTATAAAATGGCTATCGATGTTTCGCGCAAGGCAAGTCTTGATAATGAAATGAGTGAACGTGCAGAATTGGCGCTGGCAGGTTTATATCTGAAGATGACCAAGAGCGCAGAAGCGGAACAAATATACAAACACTGGTTGGCAAAAGTGGGCTCAAATGGAGCTTCTCTAAGTGACCGTGCTGCCATATTAGACAACTTAGCCCAAGCTCTAACTCAACAGCGCAAATTAACGGAAGCAGAACAGTACAATCAACAATCGATCGCAATCTATCGAAAAATATCTCCCAAGCCATTAATTGATATCGCTGACTGCCTGAACAATTTAGCCCTTATACAAATCAAGCAACACAAATGCACTGAAGCAGAAACAAACATCAAAGAATCTATCAAAATCACTGAAGAGCTTGGGAATGCTAAGGGACGAGCAATCAAATATGACACACTTGCTTCGACCTATTACTGCCGTGGACTCTTCAAAGAGGCTGCGCAGGCACATGAAAAAGCACTGGCTATGATGCAGCAAACGTTTGGCCCAAATCATCCAGAATGTGCAATTTGTTTAGGAAGTATTGCTCACTGCTACATGGCAATGAAAGACTGGGATTCCGCATCTGATTACCTTCAAAAGGCTATTAAAATACTAATCGATTCACATGGCTCCACCTCTCCGGCTGCTCGGCAAATGATGAAAGACCTCGACCTATGCTTAGGTCAAAAGACTAGATAACCAATACCAAAACCTTCTGGCGCCTGAAATCAATTTGAGCTACGATTGTAAGTTGTGAACAAAGAAGACACGACTCCACTTTCGTGGGCGCACCCACTTGTCAGGGACTGGTTTGTCTCACGGTTTGGCACGGCTTCCGAGCCTCAGGCGGAAGGGTGGCCGCATATTCTTGCCGGCAGACCGACTCTTATTTCGGCGCCTACCGGATCGGGTAAGACACTGGCGGCGTTTTTGGCTTGTATCGATAGATTGGTTAGACGAGCCGTTGATGGGAAGCTCGAGGACCACACTTATGTAGTTTATGTTTCACCGCTTAAGGCTTTGAGCAATGACATTCATAAAAACCTAGAGCAACCTTTAGCGGAAATTGTTGAGTTAGCCAAAGAGCGCGGGATTGAAATGCAGCCCATTCGGGTGGCTGTGCGCACAGGCGACACTCAGGCGCATGAGCGAAGGGCTATGCTCAAGCGTCCACCTCATATTTTGGTGACGACGCCGGAGTCTCTGTACATACTAATTACTGCTGAAAAGAGTCGGGCAACTTTGAAGCTTGTTGAGACTCTAATTGTCGATGAGATTCACGCGGTTGCCGATGATAAGCGTGGCGCTCATCTTTGCCTTTCGCTGGAAAGACTACAGGCGTTGACACTCAAGCCGCCTTTGAGGATAGGACTTTCTGCCACACAAAAACCGATTGAGCAAATTGCTCAGTATTTGGTCGGCAATGGACGAGCTCAGCCGGTAATTGTGAATGCCGGACACAAAAGAAAAATAGATTTGGCGATTGAGGTGCCGGGAGCACCTTTGGCTCCTGTGGCTTCTGCCGAGTTATGGGAAGAGATTTACGATCGCATTGCGTCTTTAGTTGAAAGCCATCAGTCGGTTCTGGTGTTTGTAAATACTCGCAAGTTGGCTGAACGCATCGCTTACCGTTTATCGGAAAGACTTGGAGAAGATGTTGTCGCCAGCCATCATGGAAGTTTGTCCCGAAAAATAAGATTGGCGTCCGAGCACAAACTTAAGACGGGACAATTGAAAGTTCTTGTGGCCACAGCGTCTTTGGAACTTGGAATTGATGTGGGCACCATTGATTTGGTCTGCCAGATAGGATCTCCAAGATCTATTGCTGTGGCTCTGCAAAGAATCGGTCGCTCGGGTCACTTCAAAGGAGCAACACCTAAAGGTCGTGTATTTGCCACAACACGGGACCAATTGGTTGAATGTGCGGCGCTCTGCCGGGCTATCAGTCATGGCGATCTGGACAGAATTATTATTCCGGAAGCACCTCTGGATATTTTGGCGCAACAGATAGTAGCTTCATGCGCAACAAATGACTGGCAAGAAGATGAGTTGTTTGAGATGGTTAGCCGTGCTTATCCATATAAGTCGCTGACTAGAGACCAGTTCGATGAGATTCTGGACATGCTCACAGAAGGCTTCTCCGGCAGGACAATTGCCAGGGGTTCTTACTTATTGCGCGATCGCGTGAACAAAACAGTTCATGCTCGTCGTGGCAGTCGCATGCTGGCAATAACCAACGGCGGTGCAATTCCGGAAACTGGCTTGTTCAACATGGTCGCTGAGCCGGAAGAAACAATTGTCGGCACACTTGATGAAGACTTTGCTGTTGAAAGCAACCGTGGCGATGTAATTTTACTGGGCACAACATCGTGGCAGGTTATACGAGTAGAGCAACGTACTGGGCGTGTCCTCGTGAAAGACGCCCACGGCGCTCCGCCGTCAGTACCTTTCTGTAGAGGAGAGGCTCCTGCTCGCACGGAAGAATTATCAGATCACATTGGTAGACTCCGTCAGGAAATAAGCGACAAAATATCTGAAGCATCTCGTAGGGGCGCATTGCATGCGCCCGATAATAGCGACGTTGTGGAATGGTTAATGAACGAATGCCACCTAGACAAGTCCGGTGCCGAACAATTAGTTGAATACATTACTGAAGGAGAAGCAGTTCTAGGTCAAGTACCAACTCAAAAAAGGATCATTGCCGAAAGATTCTTTGATGAAGGCGGCGGCATGCAGCTTGTTATTCACGCTCCTTTTGGTGGTCGAATAAATAAAGCCTGGGGGCTGGCGCTGCGCAAGAGATTCTGCCGCAGTTTCAATTTCGAATTGCAGGCAGCAGCAACGGATGATGGTCTGAATATTTCACTTCTTGAACAACATAGCTTTCCATTAGCTGATGTCTTTCGTTTTCTAAGTAAAGAGACTCTGGCGGAGGTGCTTACACAAGCAGCTTTGCAGACTCCAATTTTCAATACTCGTTTTCGTTGGGATGCAAATCGCGCATTATCCTTGTTACGCTATCAAGGTGGCAAAAAAGTACCGCCACAGATTCAACGCATGCGCGCTGAGGATTTGTTGGCCACAGTGTTTCCCCAAGCGGCCGCTTGCCAGGACAACATCGACGGCGACATTGTTGTACCGGAACATCCTCTTATTAACGAAGTGATGAAAGATGTTTTGACTGAAGCCATGGACCTTGAAGGTCTGACAAAACTAATTTCGGAAATTACTTCTGGCAGCATCGAGTGCATTGCCATTGATACTCCAACGCCATCTGCTTTCGCAGCCGAAATAGTCAATGCCAATCCGTACGCATATTTAGATGACGCACCGCTTGAAGAAAGACGCGCTCGTGCAGTAGAGATGCGACGAGTTTTGCCGCAGTCCGTTGTAGAAGAAGTAGGTCGATTAGATCCGGAAGCGATACAGCGCGTGCAGCAAGAAGCTTGGCCGGATATTCGTGACGCGCATGAGCTTTATGACTTAACGCAGACACTGGTCATCATGCCGGAGTTGGCAGAAATTGACGATCAACTCTCCATGGTTACTGACAGGCATATTGAAAGATGGTCTGATTTATTTGCAGAACTTCTAACCAGCAAAAGAGTCGGCAAAGCAAAAGTCGGCAATCGAAATTATTGGGTGACGGCTGAAAATGTTGAGACCTTCAAATCTATTTTCCCTGGTGCGGAATTCGTCGATCCACCTGCGCAAATTCCTCAACAATCAGCAGGCGAAGGCGATGGTATTCGTGCAGCCATAAAAGGATGGCTGTTCCATCTGGGACCAACTAATGCGCAAGAACTTTCTACAATTACAGGTCTTACACCTGCAGAAGTTGAACAAGCACTACTCTTTATCGAGTCGCAAGGATTAGTTTTACGCGGTCGCTTTACCAGCGCTAACACCGAAGAATGGTCGGAGCGTCGCTTGCTCTCGCGCATTCACAATTTGACAGTTGGTGCCTTGCGCAAGCAGATTGAGCCTGTAAGTCCGGCACAATTTATGCAATGGCTTTTACGTTGGCAGCACGTGACACCGGGCAGCCAACTAACAGGAGAGCGCGGCACACTTGAAGTGTTGAGCCAACTGCAAGGATTTGAAATTCCAGCAAATGCTTGGGAATCATCAATTCTTACCAAGCGAATTAGGAAATACGATCCTGATGTAGTTGACCACTTGTGTTTAACAGGAGCAATTGGCTGGGGACGATTGTCACCGCACCCAGCTAGTTTGGAAGGAATTGTTTTGCCTGATGAGAGTTCCGGTATTAAACGTGTTGTTCCAACAAGCATTGCACCCGTGACATTTTTTGTTCGTCACGAATCTGACTGGATGGCGTCCAAGCATATCAAAGGCGATGAAGTGAAGTTTCTCTCGCAAGCGGCAGCCGATGTCTTTGAATTTTTGAAATTACACGGAGCTTCCTTCTTCAGCGATATAAGTCGAGGAGTTGGTCGACTAAAAGCCGAAGTGGAAACAGCGCTTTGGGAATTGGTTACAGCCGGGCTCGTCACAGCTGATGGTTTCGATAATTTACGGGCGCTAATTGATCCAAAGAGGCGTGCCGGCGAAGGACGCGGGCGCTATTCCCGTCCCCGTCACAGCACAGGACGTTGGTCGCTTATATATTCAGCGCACAGCCCGACGCAAACTGAAAATGCCAATGATCGAAATGAAATTGTCGAAGCAACTTGTTGGATGCTGTTGCGACGCTATGGTGTCGTCTTCCGAGATCTTCTGGCGCGCGAAAGTGTAATTCCAAAATGGCGTGAGCTGTTAATGGCACTTAGGCGTTTGGAAGACAGGGGAGAAGTAAGAGCCGGAAGATTCGTAAGTGGATTTTTGGGCGAACAATTTGGACTGCCAATAGCTGTTGAGTCTCTAAGAGCACTGCGCAAGCAACCACCTACGGGAGAAACGGTAACAATTTCAGCGGCTGATCCGCTCAACCTGGTGGGCATCTTGGTGCCTGGTCAAAAAATTGCCAGTCACTTTAGCCAAATGATCACATATAAAGATGGCGTTCCAGTCGAACCACAGGTAAAATTTACTGGTTATCAGCATTAATGCACCGTTGTCATGAAGCGATAATCCTGTCAGTGATATTTACTTTAGGTTGGGAGAAGCCGTTATGAGAAGAGTTCTAGCATCTGTCCTGTGTGGTCTGGCCGCATCCAGTCTTGCACCGGTACTTGCTGAAGGCACGCTAGACAGCTCGCCTAACCCAATTTTCCTGGCAATGCCTGCACCGGCATCGATGCCGACAATCATTGATTCAACACAACCAGCTCCAACTGAGGCAACTCCTGTTGCAGATGCTCCTGTTGAAACCAAAAAGAAGAAGGAAAAGTCGAGCGTCAAAGTCAAATCAGT
>JAKFVJ010000082.1 GCA_021732245.1 Candidatus Obscuribacterales bacterium
ACAGATTCCCTGTGCGATAAACAACATCAAGCCCAAATTTGTTTTCGTCGGACACACCAAGTTTGGCAACGTTATAACCAGTCGCTAGAACAATAGTCTTACCAGTTAGCTTTCGACCATTTGCGACAACTGTTTTGCGAATCAAATCAATTTCTGGAATGTTGCAATTGAGCTCGTAATTGAGCTTCATTGCGACCACTAGCTCGACGAGCTTGCCGCGCAATTCTTCACCAGACGAATAATTCCCACCAGTGAAATTACGCAATGGATTAGGGACATCGCTCAACTGCCCACCGAGTTGCGCCGACCGCTCAAGAATAATCGACGTCAATCCCGAATCCTTCAATTCAGACGCACAGCTAATACCGGCTGGACCGCCGCCAATAATCACTGCATCAAAGGTGTCCGAACTGACCACTTAGTTAAGACCAATCTCACAATAGTGACAGAGTGGGAAAAGTCGATTGTACCCAATGCTGAAGATGAATGAAAGCCTGGGGTGCTTAGAGGCAAATCATGCTAGCATTGCCCTGAAATCATAGCCCCGTCTTGGTTCCAGCAATGTCACAAGCATCTATTACCAAAGAATCAGTACTCGCCCAGGCGCCATTTATGCAAGCCTGCCGCCGCGAGAAAGCCTCCCGCACGCCAATCTGGCTCATGCGCCAAGCCGGACGCTTCATGCCCGAATATCGCGAAATTCGCTCGAAGGTCAAATTCCTCGACCTCTGCAAAAACTCGCAACTCGCCTCCGAAGTCACGGTAATGGCTGTTGAAAAACTCAACGTCGACGCGGCAATTATTTTTGCTGACTTGTTACTTCTTGTCGAACCGATGGGACTTGGACTCGAATACGCAGCAGGCGATGGTCCTGTTATTCACCAACCAATTCGCTGTCAGGCAGACTTAGAAAAAATCCAAAACGTTGATCCATACGAATCACTAGGATATGTTTTCGAAGCCATTAAGTTAACGCGCAAAGCATTACCTGCAAATATTCCGTTAATCGGATTTGCCGGAGCACCATTTACTGTCGCATCGTACATCGTCGAAGGCGGCAGCTCACGCCACTTCCTCAAGACGAAGCAATTGATGTACACCGACTCTGCAACCTGGCACATCTTGATGCAGCGCATTGTACAAATCACAATAGCTTATCTAATCGGCCAAGTAGAAGCAGGCGCACAAGTCATTCAACTATTCGATAGCTGGGTTGGCTGCTTGTCACCACAAGATTACAGAACCTACGTCATGCCACACAGCAAAGCAATTATCGACGCTGTTAAAGAGCACGCCCCTGTAATCCACTTCGGCACAGGCACAGCAACACTTCTCAAAGACATGAAAGAAGCCGGCGGCGACGTCATCGGCTTAGACTGGCGCGTCGAACTCGATCAATCGTGGAGGCAACTCGGCTACGACGTCGGCGTCCAGGGCAATCTCGACCCAGCCATCTTATTCTCCGACAAAGAAGAAATCCGCAAACAAGCAACGCGTATTCTCAAACAAGCAGCAAATCGCCCTGGACACATTTTCAATTTAGGGCATGGAATTCTTCCAGAAACTCCAGTAGATAATGTGAAATATCTTGTGCAGACAGTGCGAGAATTTGTCTAAACATCGGGACTCTTAAGCCAATACTTTACGTCGACCCTTATCCTCGACGATAGTCGTCGAAATATGTACGTGCAATGTTTTGCTCAAGGCAATGAATATTGCTGCAATATTATTCATGCTGGGATTTCCTTGTTCCGAAAGCATGCGATGCAAACTCTTCGATGGAACATCAACTATGGTGGACAAAGTTTCAAAACCAACAGTTGCGTTGACTAAATCCCGCAAAACCAACCGAGCAGTTTCAGGTTCACCATTCAAAAATAGAGCACTTGCCTCATCCAGTAAAGCCTTAGCGAAATCAGGATCACGCTGAATACGTCCGACAACAGTCCGTTTAAATGCTTTAGTCAATCCCATTTTTGTCGCCTCATACCAATAGTAACATATACGTTACCGCAGAGCGTGAAATTCTCTCTAAATACTGAACTGCTAACTTCTTGTCAAAATTTGACGATTGCGCAACTGGACTCAGTAATTAACTTATACGATCTCGACATGTTTGCTGCTCTAACAGATAATGTTGGACAGTAGAGTGTTCATCCCCATGACGTAACGCCCAAGACATATTGAGTCGCTGGCGATCTCGATATACAAATTCAAGGACAGTCCAGATGAAATCCAGAAAGACTCTCAAAATCATAGACCTGTTTGCAGGAGCGGGCGGCCTAACTCTAGGATTCACTAGACTTTCTCGTGGCAACTTCGAAACAGTCTGGGCCAATGATTTTGACAGCTACTCAGTACAGACTTACAACCACAACTTTGGTCCTCATTGCGTGCTGGGTGACATCAATAGCGTGTTGAGCGACAAAATGATTGACATTCCTGATGCGGATATCGTCATTGGTGGACCACCCTGCCAAGGATTTAGCCTACTAAATAAGAATCGTGCACTTGATCCAAGAAAAGCTCTATGGAAGCCGTTTTTGAAAATTGTTGAGTTGTCAGGCGCATCCGTATTTGTAATGGAAAATGTCACAGAACTTCTGAGATCGGCGGAATTCGAAGAAATCTGCAAAGCGGCAAAACGGCTTGGATTTAGAATTGCCTCGGCGAAACTATGTGCAGCAGATTATGGTGTGCCCCAAACGCGCCATCGGGCATTCATTGTAGGGTGTAAATTTGCTGATCCATCCGAGTATTTTCCTCCCCAACGAACCCATTACAATCCCAGAAATGGCGACATTACTACTGGGGAATATATAAAAAATCCAAAGGAGTGGACGACCGTTCGAGATGCAATCGGCGACCTCCCTGCTCCGAAAGGCACAGAGATTTCAAATGTGAATGGACCCTTGAACATTCATTTTGGTCGAAAGCCTAACCCCATTAGTTTGTCCAGGTACAAAGCAATTCCTAAAGAAGGGATGAATAGGTTCGATTTACAAAGAAACGCTCCAAATCTTACTCCTGCGTGCTGGATCAAAAAGAAATCGGGCGGAACCGATCTATTTGGGCGGCTTTGGTGGGATAGGCCGGCTGTGACAATGAGAACCGAGTTCTTCAAACCGGAAAAGGGCCGCTATCTGCATCCTAAACAACACAGGCCCATCACACACAGAGAAGCAGCTCGATTCCAGTCATTTCCAGATAGCTTCGTTTTTAAAGGGTCAAAAATCGAGATAGCCAAACAAATAGGGAACGCAGTTCCTCCGCTTTTGGCAGCCGCAGTAGCCAATTCAATTGCTTTGCTGTTTTCAGAAAAGGATGTCAGCCATGGCAGATTTATTCAGCCCTCGGAAGCGAAGCCAAATTATGTCGCGCATAGGACCGAAGAACAGTCAGCCAGAGCAAACGGTAAGATCATTAGTCCATCGACTAGGATACCGGTATCGCCTACACGTAAAAGACTTACCAGGAAAACCTGATCTTGTGTTATCTCGGTTCAGAACTGTTATCTTCGTGCATGGCTGCTTTTGGCATAGCCACAACAGGTGTAGTCGGGCAACTTTACCAAAAACGAATACAACATTTTGGAAAGAGAAGTTACAAACCAATCGAAAGCGCGATCAAATAAATGTACAGCTTTTGAAGAAGCAGGGATGGAAGGTACTCACAATCTGGCAATGCGAAACAAAAACGCTGAACACACTAGAGCACAAAATCAAAACATTTCTCGGAGCCTAAGACATGAAGCGACAGAGTGATTTGAGCATTTTCGGCGAACTCAGGCGCCAATATCACAAGAAACTTTGCGAAACCACTTTAAGTCTACGACCCGGTTCAAACATTTATTCAATTGCAGACAGCAGCAGTAATGCAAGCGTTGAATTGGCTGCGGGCATGGCAGTTCGGCTAGGATTTCCAATCGCAAGTGTTTCGGTCTCCGGCCAAACAGCCGGCGCAAATTTTGTAAGTCAGACAGCGGAATTTCTAGATCGGGCTTTTGCACTACTTCACCATATCCGTCCAGGACAGTGGAGATTTTCGACCAGCCAAGGAAGAGAGGGAATTTCAGCATATGAGCAGTATCAGCATCTAAAAGAGTTAGCTCTGCTACTTAAAACCAATAGGGAACTACGTTCCAGCATAGGCGGAGATTATTTCATAACGCCGGATATAGTACTTGCTCGAGAACCTATAGAGGACAGCGAAATAAATCAATATATCAATTTTATCAATCCGGACTCACCGCTTGCCCTCGATACACCGCTAAGAAGATCAAATTCGGTTGGACAACGGTCAATTTTGCATGCAAGTATTTCTTGCAAATGGACAATTAGAAGCGATAGAGTTCAGAATACCCGAGCTGAGGCGCTTAATCTGATTCGCCATCGCAAAGGACGCACGCCTCATGTGGTTGCAGTGACATTGGAACCATTACCGTCACGAATAGCATCAATTGCTTTAGGTACGGGTGACATTGACTGTACCTACCATGGAGCACTGTATGAATTGCTCGAGGCAGCAGAAGAAAGCAAATTTGAAGACGCTGCGGAACTATTGCGAATGATGCGAGAAGGAAGACGACTCCGAGATATTAGCGATTTACCCTTTGATCTTGCAATTTAAGCTGCTGAGCTAATAGCAACTAGATAACAATTGGACAATCAATCAGATCAATGAGACTTCGACACGAGCAATGATTTATCTAGAAAAACTCGCGCATTCGTTTGCGCCAGACGTGGTAATTGGAATAGTGGATGCCGCTTATCGTGACACCGAAGGGTGAAAGTTGGTCCATCATTTGTTCGCCCATCTCGGCGCATTCTTGTGCGTTGACGCCGCAAAGTGTTTCGATGACGTCATTCAAGTGAGGCATGCGGCTGCCGTCTGCTAGACGGGTGCGACAGGCGAGGCTGGCGCCGACTGCGAGGTCTGGGGCGTAGATGCCGGCTTCTTGTTTTAGGTATTGCATGTTTTCTTTGTCGACCGAGCCGAGGAATGTGCTGGCGACTCCCACTCCTGACCAGAGGTCAGCGAGGCGGTGTTTTTCTTGTTTGTTGATGATGGCTACTAAGACTGGTAATTCGTGTCCGTGATTTATCCAGAGGAATCGCCCGACACCCTGGTCGAAAATGTTCTGGTGCGTTTTTGAATCGCAGTCGTGCAATGGCAATAAGCCTGGAGATTTTCCTACTTTGTGCAAGTGGTGCAGAAAGGCTTGCGTGAAGCCCATGCCGTCTACGGTCAACCAAGAGAACATACTTTCTTGAATGTCTTGATGGAATTGGCAGCGCGGTTTGATAAGACCAATGGCCATGCCGCGTCCTAAATAGACTGCAGGTGTATAGCACTGGTGAATTTGTTGTTTGAAGTGTGACCAGCGAGTTTTCTTGCCGAGGACAATATCGAGAGTCGCAAGTCCCATCGCTGAGCCTTCGGCAGCAACTGATCTCCAGCGCACTTCGAGTTCATTGACTCTGCGCGCTAGTTCAAATGGATCAGAGCCTTTGACGGCTTGTCCTAAGAAGCGGAAAAAGACGCCGCTTAATTTATTGGCGTCACTAACTGACATAAGCTCGTCAGCTAATGAGTGAAGCATGACCTGATCAATTCTAAATTGATTGGCAGCAGCTACGGAATTGATAAGCGTACCTAGCGCCATTGCGCTCTCCATACCACCCCCGGTGGAATTACTGGACGACAAAGTACCAGCACAAAATTCGTTCAATCTCGGCTCCTGGTGATTTGTAGTAAGTGTTGGGATCAAAGTCCAAGCCCAGAAGCCTTGCCCGCCTTGGGTTGGTGCGGATTAGTAGGTTTTAATATTATGCTGACATCCCATTCTTGTCAAGGGACTGTCGGACAAATTAATCCAGTTACTGGGCTACACCAGCCTGTGATGCCAGTTTCGTGGCACTTTCAGGAATTGCTTCCAACTCGCTATTTCTGCTATGGGCAGCCATTATGGTCAGAGCAACTCCCCGTACCAGGCTGACGAAGGTTAGGACTAAGAACAGCCCGAAGACCATGTGCATCGCTTGGGAGAAGCCATAGATTAAGGCGACTGCTAACCCGAAAGCTATCTGACCCCGGACTTTGATAGGAGTCGTCGCCGGGTCAGGAATCATATATAAGGTGAAGAGAATGAAGGCGGCGCTGGTCATGGGCACCAGAGGCACCAGAAGTGGCACGCCGAAAATAAAGTGGCGAGCGACAGCTTGAAGGACAAAGCCGCCTAACCAAGCTAAGACTAAAGGCAGTCTGCCTGTACAGAAGCCGTGAATGAGAATTCCTGTAAATAGAATGACGCCAGGTACTACCCAATCCCAAACGCCGGTGACATTTTCTGTGAAGTGATAAGGCGGCGACATACCGACAAACGGAAAGAGCAATAAGGTAATTGTGATACCAAAGTTGGATGGGTTAAAAAAGTGTTGGGTGCGATTACCGACTGGTGCACGGAACAACAATTTCGAGGCAATAGAAAGCACAGCAGCAAATACGACTGGCATAAACTTCTCATTAGGAAAGAGCAACATGCCACAGGCAAAACCGGTAATCATTGCCGGCATAAAAAAGGACATGACACCAAAGAGGTCATTGCCGATGCGCGGCTTTCTGCCGGTTGCCCAGCAGTCTGCTAATTCCAAAGCCAATTGAGCTGCACAAGCGCTGCCAACGGCGATAAATGGCGTTATCCAAGCTTGTTCAAAACCTAATACCGTGTGACCAAGGACATTCAAGACAATCATCAAGACGCCGAAATACCAGAGAGCGAAAGTTCTGCGACGAGCATCCTTATTAGGATAGAAGTTGAGCGTGGCAATTGCCGGTTCCGGCTTTTGCGTAATTGTTCTTTGGTTAGTCGTTTGTGTGGCCATGTTAGTTTCCTTTGACCTCACTGCCTAAATGCACCAGGTGATAACCCGGCTCAAAGTTGCGTTTTTCTTCATGGACTTTTCCTTGGCTATCGCGCCACAAAAGATCCACTGGCAGTGAAGCTGTTGCAGGCACATCGCCTAGTCCGAAGTGAATTTCGCTGCTGCGCTTGCCGGAGTGTCCACTGCCACCATCGACTTGAGCAACTGCTTCACGACCATCCGGATAATGTAATTTGGCGACAGCACCAACGGCAGTTAAGTTCTTGGATCCTTCGATCAAATGCAGCGACAGAGACTTGTTTCTGTCATTCGAGTCGTTGCGATAGAAATAGGACGGCTCCCATTGATTGGCAACAGCGAAGTCCAAGTCACCGTCACCATCAACATCGGCAATAGCTATGCCGCGACTCACCATGGGTTCAGCGAGTCCGACTTCTTTAGTGATGTTGTAGTAGCGTCCATCTTGAGCACGTACGAAAAATGCGTTTGGTTCGTGTCCATTAATGTCGTCACCCGGTTTAAACGACGGCCAATTGCGCGCATCGTGCATCATTTGATCATTGCCGGTTCCAAGAGCTTGCAATTCCGGCCAGCGATTTGTTTTACCTTTGAGGAAGCCTGTCGCTTGCAAGGCTTCCAATTTGCCGTCATTGTTGAAATCGGCTAGTCGCGCATCCCAACCCCAGCCGCTGCGCGACAGATTCAAATCTTCGCTTGCTTGCTTATACTGAGGAGTCTGATCTTTGCCTTGAGGCTTGCTCAGCCAAAGGAAGTGGCTTTCCATAAATCCATATTCGGCAGCAATGTTGCTTACGTAAATGTCGAATTTGCCATCGTTATTCACGTCAGCAAAATCAACACCCATGCCTTTGTAAGAATCACGACCAAGCACTGAAGATGCCGGTGTCATCATGTCGCGCTTGCCTTCTATAACACTGAAATTAAGAGTGCCGGGCTTCGACTGATTCAAGAGAAGCCTATCGGGTCCAAGATCATTTGCCAGATAAACTTCAGGCAAGAGGTCACCGTTTATGTCGGCAGATGCTGCAGCGACTGTCCAACCACGCAAAACATCATCGGCAAGATTTGACTTAACTTCCTTGTAGCCACCTTTGCTCCAAAGAAGAAAATGCTTCAAGCCGCCGTTGTAAGACTTCGATTTAGAGTCGTGGAGTTCTTCTTGTCCTTTTGCCTTTGCATCAAGAATGCGTGAGCCGTCTTTGAAGTAATTGCAGACAAGCAAGTCTTTGTGTCCGTCACCGTCAAAGTCAGCTTGAGTTACCGCGCAACTAAACCAGCGGTTTTCATCGGCGTTTGTCGCTGTAATTATTTCCTTGGGGACAAAAGCGGTCTTAGCTATGTCACCTTTTTGACGCAGGAAAGCAATTGGTGTGCGTCCCCAGTAATAGACAAGAATGTCTTGCAGTCCATCTTCGTTGAGATCACAAATGAGAGCACCCATTGGTGCCATGGTAGCATCCACCAACTTACCTGAATTGAGGGTGGTAAGTGGATAACGCTCTTTGGTGCCCGGCACACAGCCAAGTAAAATGGCATCGGTTCTCGGGTCGATGAAGCAGTAGTCGTTATCGAGACCATCACCGTCGATATCGCCTAAAGCAATTGATGAACCGGTGGCGGAAATCCAGGCTGATATGCGCTTAAGACTCGGGTGGACCTGGCGGACTATTTTTACACCCGAATTTGGGTACTCCGAAGGCTCAGGCATGGGCAGTTTTGTAAACTTGAAGCCGGAGGCTAAATCAGCCTTTGCTGTGGCAGAAAGCCTATTTGGCTGCGCGGCTACCCAGGTCAGTACGACCAGGAGGACGGCTAAAATTCGGGCGGCATGAGGCTTCAAGTTCTGCATGAAAGCTTCCTTTCAAGCATATCCAGGTGAACGATAAACCAGATAAGCAGGTTAGGCA
>JAKFVJ010000392.1 GCA_021732245.1 Candidatus Obscuribacterales bacterium
TATACAACTAACAAGGGGACGATTTTGACAAAGCAAATAAATCGTCCCCTTGTTATCATTAAGAAATCAATCGGAGGCGCAGGCGATGTGGCGAGTTTTATTTTTGGTATTGGTATTCCAGGTTTGCCTGCCCGGTTTTGCTGCAAAGTCCGGAATCACAACCGACACAGCGGCAGATAACATGTTTATTCCACCAGATTTTGTCAATTTTGCACAAATAAGTCCTGATGCGCCGGAAATTATTCTGGCTGTTGAAGGAGTGAAGGCAACAATCAAGCGCGTGCCCAAAATAAGCCAAATAACTATTGCCAGTAATTGCCCAGGACACTGGAATTGCACAAGAAATGTCATTCGCCAAGTAGCTGCCCTCAATATGCCGAAAGGTGTCGCCATTCGCGCCGATTCAGCAGGCGGCGTTGCCCTTGTTGGCGGCAAAGTTTACGGACTTCCAAGCAGCGGCGGTCAGATAAAAGGACTAAAAATTGAAAACGGGCAGGTAATTATCAACGGACAGGCTGTCCAACCTCTACAAGGCTCGGACAAGGCCGGTAGTTGCACGGGACCCGATGTCCTTGAAGTGCAAGTACCTGACACCTACATGGGTGATTTACGTCTTCTTATCAACGGAAATTCCCAGGTAGCCGTCGACAGCTGGAAAAACGGCGCAGTGCAGGCAAATGTGGCGACAAACGGCACTTTGTCGGCAGATAAGTTGGAAAAAGTAGCCAAGCTGGTTATAGATGTGCAAGGTACGGGAAAAGCACATGTAGGCAATATGACTGCAAAAACTCTTGTAGTCAACATTGTTGGAGACGGCAAAATAACAATTGACCACGGAACGGCAGACGTAAGCAATGCCACCATATCCGGTACCGGGACAATTAGTTTGCACGGCAAATACAACAATATGCAGAAAGACGTTAAGGGTCAGGGCGTAATTGAAATTCTAGACTAATGGATCTTAATAAACTCGCAGATCTAGTCGAACAAATGTCAATCGAGCATAGCTATCCAGGCTATGACGTCAGATCCACACATTTAGGTATGCCGGACTCTGTAACCAAATCACCGGCAAGACTATTCGGTCTTGCTTTGGAACACGAAAGTGTCATGGTCAAATTAGTTGCTCTGCGCTGGTTTTATGACCGACCAGGCGACGCGAAGAGATATCAAAAGACTCTATTGGAACTTCTTGCCAGTCCTGACGAATGGGTGCGCCTGGAAACGGCCAAGACAATTAGCCGTATCCACAAAGTCGACGAGCAGACAGCAATTGCCGTTTCGCAATTGTTGTCTGACCCAAACATGGAAGTGCGAAAGCACGCAGCCAAGGCATTGGGCAAACTTGGACACAAGAATCCGGAGATAATCGAAAACTTGCAAAAGGCAAGTAGCGACTCTGATCGCGAAGTACGCTGGAAAGCAGAAAAAGCATTGCGTCTTTTAGGTGCTTACCAATAACTCTTTTGTCATTCTGAGTGAAGCGAAGAATCTACCGTAAGTGTACATGTTCGGGTTGATTACCTTGAACGCCATGCAATTGCGGCAGATTCTTCAGGCTGAAGCCCTCAGAATGACAAAGTCAAAAAGCTTTGGCAGCGATTTCTTTCAGGCGTTCGGCGAATTTATGCTTCTCTTGCAAGCGATTAGCGTAGTCGTACTCAAAGTACTGCTCGAGAAAATTGAGATTGTATCTGACAATTTTCAGCAGTTCTTCAAGCGTTGAATCGACTTCGCTATTAAACATCTTGAGCTCAGGCAAACAACCGTCAGGTCTGAGTTGTTTGCCTTGAGCCAAGAAGTTATGCGCCTTAGCGCAAAGCGTTGCGTATTCAGAGACCAACAGATGGAAGTGATGACAAATTATCTTCTCTTCCAGAGTCACTCGTTTGTCGGCCAGGAGCTGAATCACTTCGCTTATCTTGTCGATAAGCTTGTTGATTGTTCTCAGTTCCGCCAGCCAAGCAACATAGTCACCATCGGCATATTGAATTTCAGAACTTGCGTTCAAGTCTCAGTTTGTCTCTTAGGAGACTGCTACTGGTTGCTCGGCAACAACGGTAACGGACGATGGGGACATCGACTGTCCGCTGCCTTGCGTGCGTTTGAAGTTGTCCAAATAGCGACGTAATGCTTCTCTAATCAAATCGGATCTTGTACGGTGCTCACATTGGGCAATGTAGTCAGCCTGTTCGAGCATTGCTTGTGGAATTGCAATCAGCACCTTTTTTGGCATTAGTTAGTCCTCTCAAATTCAAACGGTAAACCAGATCTAGATCCCCGATAGGCAGGAATCTAAAACAACTTATACGAAGGGGTTCCTCAGATAATTCTGATAAATTGCCGCCGCATGTACGATTTATAGTGGTCGGCAACAACAGCTATAAACTCTACACAACAGAATCGATATCGTAAAGGTCTAAAACGCCCCGTAATGTGTATTTGTGGTGTTCAAGACATAAAAAGGATTTCCTGAAACTTACGCGATATATATGCTGGGTGTCCCTTTGTACAAACAGCCTCTATATTTCCTCGCATTATGAGAGTAGAAACGCATTATCACTCTATGTTTTTCAGTCATCTGCAGAGACACATTGCATTCTCATTTGTCTGGCCGCATTGCATTCTCATTTGTAGGGGCGCATTGCATGCGCCCGTTAAAGAAGCTCATCACAAGCTGTCCATTCGTCGCAGATGACGTAAGATCGATGTTCTATCAGTGACAGAGATTCTCGAGATAGAAAGAGAAAATCGAAAGTAAATGTGAACGACGTGATCATCTCAAGTTGGAATGTCAATTCAATCAATGTTCGCCTGCAGCACGTGCTTGACTGGCTTGAAAAGAACAAGCCTAATGTACTTTGTCTCCAGGAAATAAAGACTGTCGACGAGAAGTTTCCTCGACAAGCATTTGAGGATGCAGGCTATCACTGCGAAATTTTTGGCGAAAAGACTTATAACGGAGTGGCAATAATCTCGACCAGCAAACCGGACGCAGTACAACGAGGATTTCTTGGGGAAAAAGAACCATTTTCCAGACGCTTTCTTGAAGCGACGTTTGGAAATGTCCACGTACTTGATGTCTACATTCCTAATGGACAAGCAGTAGGCAGTGAGAAATTCTTCTATAAGCTCAATTGGTTAAAAGCACTCAAGAATCATCTTGAGACTGAACACAAACCAAGTGAGCTATTGGCAATCTGTGGCGATTACAACATCGCGCCGGAAGACAGAGATGTGTACGACCCTATGGAATTGAAAGACCAAATTCTTTTCAGCGGCGAAGAAAAGGACGCTTTGAAAGCTATTCAAAATTGGGGATTAGTTGATTCCTTTCGTTTGTTTAATGACGAAGCTGGACACTATTCATGGTGGGACTATCGCATGAACGCATTTCGTCGCAAGATGGGTCTTAGAATTGACCATATTTGGGTCACAGAACCGCTCTCAAAGCGTTGTACAGCGTCCTGGATTGATATGGAGCCTCGCAAGCTCGAAAAGCCTTCAGACCACGCTCCAATCGCGGCCAAGTTTGATCTGTAAATCACATTTGTCATCCTGAGCAAAGCGAAGGACCTACCGCGAGTTCAGGAGGTTCTACTTATTAAACGGGATCAAGATTACCTACGGTAGATTCTTCAGGCTACGCCTTCAGAATGACAAAACCGAAAAACAAAAGGTCCAGGATTTCTCCTGGACCTTTGCATCTTAGTTTCTCTTACATACTAGCTACAGCGAGAGCACAAGATTGCGGAGAGCAATCTGAAGCGGAGCGTGGCTAGCCGGACGGCGAGCGAAGGTGCCGGCTTTGCGGCACCGGAGCGTTATTTATTAGGATATGGGAAGAGGATGTCGAACTGGTGGATGCCATTGATGGAAGCCATGCCGCCTTCAATGATCATGTCGGCCAACTTGTTGCACTTACGGAAGTAAGTATCAGTTGGGTTACCACCTTCGATTCTGCGCTTCATGTCTTCGCAAAGGATGTCAGCAGCAGCAATTGTTACCTCGTTGCCCTGACGGCTTGCGTACATGCTCGTCACGATCATTGTGATTGTGTCTTGAACATGTTGCGACATAAGAGCAATGCGGCACTGACGATCAGCAAGTTTCAACTGGTGTTTAACCATTGCGCCACTTAATTCAAGCGGCAACTTGGTGAGCATTTCAAGCGCATACTCCACATGACCTCTGAGTGTTGAATTAACACTGCTCAAATCCGGCTTGTCTGGTCCTGCCAGTTCTGCCCCAACCCGCCACATGGCGTAATTGGTCAATTCTGGGAAGAGAGCCAGGGCATGTGCCGGATTCATTGGGTTGAAGTTCTTGATCTTGTGCTTCTGCAAAGCCAGACCAACTGGTTCAAAGTATCTTTGACCATGGTCTTTAGCGAGAGCTTTAAAGAAAGCCATGCCAAGCATTTCGCCTTCGCCTTCAAAGATGCAAGGTGCTAAGAAATCATGCACATTGTCCCCGAAGAGATGTCCACCCAAGAAGGAGCGTCCACCATGCGTCTTCATGAAGTATTCAATAGCTACTTCTTTTTGTGCTTCCGAACCAAATATCTTGGCAATGATGCACTCGAGTTCACCACGGTAGCCGTTATCTAATAGATACGAGCCCCAGGTGTAGAGAGCATCAGCACCGGTGATAAGAGCAGCTGTGCGAGCAATTCTTCTCTTAACAAGTTCACGGGTGTCAATTGCAGCACCGTAGGTCTCCCGGAACTGAGCCCAAGGAAGCATGTTGGCTAGCATGATACGCATCGAGCCGGCAGCTGTAGCGCACAAGGCCAAACGACCCAGGTTCAAGCCGTGATAAGCAACAGTTAGTCCATCACCAATTTTCGGTACCAAACGGTTTTCTTTCGGTACAGCAAGCTTGTTGAAGCGCAAGCCGTTGTTGTGAATGCGTCTCAAAGCCCAAATGTGATAAGGCACTACTTGGAATTGCTCATTTTCTTGGGCCGGCAAATCAACAACTAATGCTGAAGGCTTGTTGTCAATCAAACAAACAACGCCGACTGTGTGTCCAGGTAAGGCATTGGTAATGAATAACTTCTCGCCGGTTAAAAGGTAATGGTCGCCATTGTCAACCGCAACTGTGCGCAAAGCTGTCAGATCCGATCCGGCATTTGGTTCAGTTAGGGCAAATCCCGATTGGGCTTGACCGGAAGCCAAACGCGGCAAGAATCTTTGCTTTTGTTCTTCGTTGCCATATGTGCGAACCGGGTCAACAGCTCCGATACAGCCGTGAACGGAAGCCAAACCCGATGTTGTCGGATCAATTGTGGCCATTTGACCCAAGAAGGTCATAAAGTGCTGCACTGAAGCACCTTGTCCGCCATATTGAGGTTCAATCAACATGCCGAAGTAGCCGTTAGTCGCTAAGTCTTTTCTGAAAGCCTGGGACAACTTGCCATTGGCGTCGTAAATAGTATTGGCATCACGATGTTTGGCGGCTGCTTCCAAGCAAGCTTTCATTGCCGGCACGCAAGCAGCTTGCGGGTTAATTGGAGCTGAAGAGAAGAGATCCAGGGCAACTTTCTTCTCCCATACAGCTTTGTGGATTGGGCTGTTGATGGTCTTATATTGAGCTGCAAAGCCAGCTTCGACCTGTTCATCAGCACGATCGACAGCACCTGTGCGTTGCGCTTCTTCCTTGCTCTTGCCGGCTAGCGTCAAAGCTGTTTCAGCAAACGTCACCTTGTTGTCGTCTTGAATTTTGTCTTTGTCTTGAGTCACTGTCATATACCGATTCTTCCACCGTACTGGGGTTCGAAATAAATCATAAACGATCTAAGTTCATAATTTATTAGTCAGCCAAGTTTTATTGAACCTTGACATTGCAATCAGATGAAATGAACTAGAATGCAAGTTAGGATCTATATTGATGGTCGAGCAGGATCAACTACAAAGGACAACAGAGATGCAATCAGATATAAAACAGGAAAAGATTGCCATTGTCTTTGACGACAGTTGTCAGTTTTGCCGGAACCAAATCAAGAAGATTAAAAGCATGGATCCGGCCAATCAATTTAATTATGTGCCTCGCTCAGCTCCCGATTTAGTAAACCGTTTTCCAATCCTCAAAGAAATGAATTTCGATTCGGGCATGCGTCTAATTACAACCGACAATCATGTTTACGTCGGCGCCGACGCTATTCATCAAATTGCTAGGCATTTGCCGACAACTAAATCTTTTGCCTGGCTTTATCCACTGCCGATTATCAATCAAGTCTGCAAATTGGTATATAAATGGATAGCGGCCAATAGAAAAAAACTTGCTGGAAGTTGTGACACAGGAACCTGCCATTTTGAGTAAATTGTCAAAATTAGCTTCGATAGTTGTAGCGGCATTCCTTTGCTCTTCCACATATTGCTTATCTTCAGCGCACGCCGAAGTGCCGGGAGTCCGCGATCATATAAACCGCGGCAATATGTTTTTGTCACGCCGTGCTTACGAAGAGGCGATAAAGGAATACGACGAAGCCCTCAAACTTGAGCCGACAAACTCAATAGCCAAGGGAAATATAGTTGTTGCGCACACCAACTGGGGCATAAGCCTGGCTAATCGCAATCAATACAAAGAAGCGATGGAACAGTGGCAACTTTGTCTCACCTTGAGCCCCGGCTACAAAGATGCCGTACGCAATATGGCATTGTTGCGTTCTAAGCTTGAACGCTCTAATCAATTGGACTTAATTGGCGAAGGTGACGAAGGCGGCGATGTTGTCTGGCAAGGCGACAAGATAAACAAATCCGACAAAGGCAAAAAAGACAACACTAAAGCCTCTAGTCCACCGGACAACGCCAATGCCCCATCGTCTATAAAAATCCTCACTCCCGGCATAAAACAAAATCCTGAGTCGGGTTTGCAAAGCTATGACATGAGCACAATGAGCAGCAGCTCGCCGGCACCAAGCAAGCCTGCTGAACCTGTGACACAGAGCCAAACGTCACCGGCTCCTAGTGCTTCGTCCGGCAACTCGATGGATGAGCAACTTGGACAAATTGAAACGAAAGTCTATGGGAGCAGGCAGACAAACATGCCCGTCATTCAACGGCTACAAAAACTTGAAACCGACGCCGCCGGACATCCACGCACAGGCACAATAAAAGAACGCATCGACTTCCTACGCCAAACCTGGGGGCTGTAACCCCCTTTGTCATTCTGAGCGAAACGAAGTGAAGCGAAGAATCTGCCGTAGGTTATCTACGTTCCGGGCTTACAGACGAGTACTACGGCTCGTCGCGGTAGATCCTTCGCGTTGCTCAGGATGACAAAATCATAGCGACTGCTCGTTGTTCTTCATTAGCATCTGTCCACGGGCTTCGTAGCTGTCGGCTTCGGCATGCCAGCCAAGTTCCCGAAGTAATGACGCGTAATAGCAAAGCGGCACGGCAAGCTGCTGGTCGTCAGGTCCCAGCCACACTTCCAAGGCACTTATGCCGGACAAATACTGTTGTCTGGCTTCCATGAATTTGAGCAGAGCCTCTTCACGATTACCCGCTTCCAAATGCTTGTAGCCTTCCTGCTCGTTGGCAATCGCCTGCGCAATCTGCAACTGCCCGCGCGCCGCACCGGCTTCTGTGTATTGCGTGGCTTTGTCCACCTGTCCACATTCGAAATAGAGTTTGGCCAAATACTGCCGAATCTTGCTCGTATATCTGTGATCGGCGCCAAATGCCTTTTCCAGAATGTTTATCGCCATCTGAAAACTAGCTTCAGCCCTTTCCGGCTGTCCTTGAGCCTGGACATCCATTGCTTGTTTCACCATAGCTTCTGCAGCAGTCAATGAACCAGCCTGTTTCATCATTTCTTCGAAAACTTCTTTGAGCTTCAAATAATCAGGAATCATTTCCGGATCACTTTCTACAAAAAGCTTTGCACGTTCGAAATTAAGCTTTGCTTCGTCATACTTTTCCTGATAGCCAAGCACAATCGCCAGACACATGCGGCTTAAATTAACCTGCCCACTGTCTGAACCCAATGCGGCTTCGGCAATCTTAATGGACTCTTTCATGTTGTGTTCGGCATGCTTGTATCTGCCGAGTTTCATCTGCGCATGCGCTAAATTGAATAGATTTTCAAATAGCCTGTGATCCGGGAAAGTGAACAAATGCCGCGCCTGTTCAAGCGTCTCTTCAAAAATGTTGGCGGCCGATAAATAGTGCCTGTCATGCAAAAGTGCGCGACCCTGGTCGTAACGCTCTTCCCACAAGGAAATCTGCTCAGGTGGCGGCACTGGCGGATTTGGCAGCGCCGACGGACCAAATGACGGCGCACTGCGTATTACATTTAACAAACCGGTAATTGCCTGATTTACCTGCAATTGCTCACTGTCTGGTAAATCGCGAGCTTCGTCCAGAGCAACATTACATTCCTGCTCCGCCTCCGCGAAATCACGGCGGGACATTGCTGCAGTTGCTTTTGCTAAATGCTCATGCCAGCTCACAACAATTCCTCCTCATAAGCTATACCAAGATAGCCTACGAAATAAACTGCCAAACTCGCTCGGCAACGATTGTTTAACTTTACTGATAATGTAAAATGAAGCTCTCATGAGTAAGCCGAAACCAACGCATCTAGGTCAGTTTTTGCGCAACCTGCGTGAACAGCGGGGCTACGACAGTATTCAGGAATACGCTCGACAATATCAATTGCCCGTCAGTTACGTTTATTACACGGAAATTGAGTCAGGTAAAAAGAAAATTTCACTGGAAACATACAAAG
>JAKFVJ010000015.1 GCA_021732245.1 Candidatus Obscuribacterales bacterium
CTTAAATACATGACCCCGGCAGCCTATGCTGCCAAACACTCAAACCAAGCACTGGAGGCAGACAAACCACAAAACGTTAAACTCTCTGCTTGACGTGGCACATATCTTGGGGGCAGATCACCATGTTTTTCTCTAATACGTCCGATGATGTCCCTTACCACACCTAATTTGTCATAGCACGCGTCGCCCCAGTCGAATCCATCATCAAGCAGTACAAGCGTCTTGTTTTTTATCTCTCCATTGCTAGCCATACGCCGCAAATCTGCTTCGCACACAAATTGTCTGTTGTCGAAACCATTAGCCTGTCGATATACCTCATGCACAAAGTGGGCACTGCCTTCCTTCTGCAAAACAACGTAGAGCAAGTCTTTATCATTCTGTGTTGCAGGCAGTTTGTCGACTAGTTGCTTGCAGAGTTTTGAAGATGCCTCAAAAAAGTCGGAGACTTGTCTGAAGTTTATCAATTTAAAATGACCTAGATTTCTCTCGATGCGTTTACCGAGCAAGTATGCCTTTACCGCCGGCATTCCTTGATCAGGTGTGTACTTGCCTTTTGATGCTATTTCGCTTCCAGCATAACCAATGAATCGTTGCTGAAGCTTGACCTCTTTTCCGATTTTAAGGTTTTTATGAATGTACGATATGCACTCTAACTCATTCGTGTAACTTTCCTTCGTCCGAGCAACTCCCATCAGACGCTCTACAAGTTGTAATTCCGAGAAGTCGCCCTCTTCGCTCAAAGAATGGGATGATTGAGAAAGTTGCTTAGCGAGGCTTCTGCGATTAGCGGCACTCGTTTGTGCTTTACCAAGATCGAAGAAGTTAATGTCACCAGCAAATCCAGGATTAGACTTGCTATTATCCACAGTACCAATCAAGCCCTCAGGAATAAGCAAGGAATCGTGGTTCCTTAGTGAGTACAGCAACTCTGTAATGGCGAGTTTTTCTGCATTCTGGAGTCCCAAGAAATTGGGATTGTCAAACAATACGAAGTTCGGAATGTCAACTTGCTTGCCAATTGTCCAATTACCACTAGCGCCATCAAAGTCTAGTGCTCGAGCAGCAGGTCCATCGTCAGTAACGGACATGAGTGTCTTTTCCCCTTTCGGTGATGACATGATCACGGCATTTCTGTGATGTTTCAATAACTGCTCTAAAGCCGAGATTCCTTTTGTGTCTGGACCTAGGACTTCCAACCGATAAAGGTTATGGTGTATTTCAGCTGATTTTAAAAAGTGGTAAACCAGGCTTGTGCCAGGACTGCCAGTGCCCACTAAAATGGCGTTGACTTTCCGAGCAGAAGCCTTTCCTCCTCCCACCTTTACACTGGTAAATCCAAAGTACTCTCCCTTGCGAGACAGAGATAAGCTCTTATCCAGTTCGTCGAATTTTTCTCTCAATCCAGTAATTGACAGAAATTCTTTACGGGACTCTAAATGACCTATTGCAGCGGCAATTTGTCGATTATTTAAACCTTCTAGTCTCAGGTCTTCAATTAGTCCACTAGCAAAATCTCTCGTTACTCTTTGACCTGTTCTGCCATCTACAATGTCAGTGACTTTCTGGAGATGACCTTCAATTCTTTCAGGACTAAAACAGGCTTTACTCATCTTCAATTTATAGATATTACGAGCCTGTTGGACTAGCCATTTACAGTCGTCATCGGACAGCTGAGCTATTAACTCTTTTTTGTCAGTTTTCTGTAGAAGATCCTCAATTACGGAAAGTTTTTCTATATATTTGTCTGTCTTCCAGAGTTTTTTTGCATTATCAGGTAGCTGCTTGAAAATGGTGTCTGGTATCTTTTGGATGTCTTCTATTCCAGCACGAGTGCTGAATTCGGAGAGAACGTGTCGGTCAGACTCCGGACGGCTATCAGATTTGTGTTGTACTGCTTCGTCATATCTTGGAGAATTACGTGAATCACTGTCCTGCAAGGCTAATTCGCTGACCAAACGATTATAATCATCAGCCGGTTTCTCTAGCACGTCAGCGCCGGCAGCTGGACGTCGAGTTACTGCTTGTCTAACACGGAAGTCCTCATCACGAGCTAGCCTGTTCAATACATCAGCACCGGCTGCTGGATGTCGCGCTACTGCCAGTCTAAGGTTCGCGTTCAGATCGTAAGCAAGAATCCTAAGCACATCAGCAGTAGCTGATGAATTCTCAGCCACTGCTAGCCTGACATGGTATCGCTTGTCACGTGCCAGCGTTGCCAGCACATCAGCACCGGCTGTCGGATGCATAGCCACTGCTCGTCTAATATGCTCGTTAAGATCGTAAGCCAGAATTTTCAGTGCATCAGCACCGGTTGCTGGATTGCGAGCCACTGCTAGTCTAATATTTTCATTCCGATCCTTAGCAAGCCGGCTCAGCACGTCAGCACGGGCTGCTTGATCTGAGGACTGTCGTAATCTGAAGTCAACATGATTGGTGTTGTTATCTTTGTTGCAAGCATCGTCAGCGCTTAACGCATAATCTTCCTGTGGCATCCGTTTGCTTCCCACAAAGTCTGCATATTGCCTTTCAAACAATTGTTGATATCGAGAATCACTATTTACTTGGTCAAATAATTCCTTCTCTGTTTGCAGCTTTGTGTTTGTGTCAGCTAATCTACTCTCTAATTCATGTGCTATTTTCTGTTCTATGAGGCGAGCGTTGACTTCATCTTTTACTCTTTGCTCAATAAATTCATGCTTTATTGATGCAAGCTCTTGTTTTACTGCTGGGGAGTCTTTTGTCTCTTGTGTCTCTGTGTCAATCCTCTGCAGCCGTTTCTTTAAACCAGCAAATACTTCGTCTCTAGCCTTATCAGTTCTCTGTAATAGATGCGCCAGCTCATGTGCAACATCCTTTGCCGTTGCTCCTTTGCCTAACTTTATTAACTCCGCTTCTACATCCACTGAATGTGTGGAGTTCTCAGTTGGCTGAATTCTGCAAAAAGCATTCTTATTTACTAACTCCTTTCCGCCTGGCAAATCTTTTATATTTGCGTCTCCTTCCCCTTCATAATCTTGTATTGATACTCCTCTGCCCAGCTTCTTGTTGACAAAATTTACTCCCTTCCCTATGCCGTGCTGCACCGTCGGCAATAGAACATTCATCGCACCGCCGGATAACACGTCATCTTGTATCTCTTCGGGGCGAATCAGCCTGCCTTCATTTACTCCCGTTCTCGTCACACTGCCAACGACTGAGCCTGCTGCTCCTATCGTAAACAATCCAGCAGCTTTGACTGCCAACTTCTTCGCTAACCCCGATTGCTCAATAAACTTTCCGACTATCCCGCTTTTATGAAGCAATGGATTCATCGCCTCATACACCGCAAACGATGCGGCACCTGCTCCACCATTGGCTAGTCTTTCTTTTAGCGGCGGTGCATGCTCACCGCTACTAGTACCTGCTCCGCCTTTTTCCTTTTCTCTTTCTGGTTCTTTGGCAAAGTCATAAATTCCAGCACCTAATATCTGCCCTGTCTTATTGGACCTAATTATGTTTGCGCCTACTTCTCTAACCCTTTGTGACTTAACTAACGCCTGTGCTCCGACTCGCAGGCAGGGCACCTTGCTGATTAACCGCAAGCTGCCAGCTGTAAGACGCCCTGCTGCTCCATAAGGCAAAACCATTGCCAACCCAGACGCTATGTTTTGAGCAAAAAATTCAGCCGACCATGGCTTTACTTGTGCATTTATTTTCTGCAATTGAACTTGCGGCAACCATTCTTGTCCGGTCAATTGCTTGCTTGCCGCATTGCCTGCATCTTCTATTACCTTTAAAGGTTCCACTGCTGCTGTATTTAAAAACGGATTTACTACATTACTCAGCAACCAATTCTCATTGGAGCTGGTTTCCATTTTTGGTTCTACTGCGCGATTGCCCCTCTCCATTTCAAAATCTCCCAGGTGGAATTAACAAGCTTTCGCCGGAATCTCGGCAAAAAGCGCCCCTGGTACATAATGTGCGACAGTGTAGAGGTAGGCTGAGCCGGTGTAAATACGCATTACCCGGTTAGCACAATCGCGTACAAATAGCTGCAAAGACAGGAATGACCAACGTTTCCGCGATCATCGTTTATTTCAATAAAAAACTATATGGTTCTGAATGCCAATCTTATTTATTCAACTCCGGTGGTCTGACGTGAATGACTTTGCCGGGCTTGCCGTCTTTCATCCATTGCTGCAAATCGATTTCGATTATGGTTACGTCAACTGGTGATTTTGGCCAGGGCAGCATCCAGCCGGATGCCCAGATTACCGGGAAGAACAATACATGCAAAGAGGCGGCAACCCAAAATGCTTCTATTAAAGGTATTTGATCGACTACCCATGAGCGGGCCAAGCCGCCAAGCCAATGCAGCCGGTTTATCTTCTTAGGCATGAAATCGGCGGTCTGGTTCACGTAACTCCCCGGCGGCATTGGTCTATAAGTGCTACTATTTGCCTAAGTCCAAGCATACACGATTATGATAAGCTCCAGTATCGCTACAAAATTCAGCTTAACTTGTTTGATTGCGAGCGTTCTTGCCGCAGGAGCAAGTGCTCAAGATGTCACCAGCGACGATGTCCTGCGCAAAACGGCAACGCCTTTCGGTCCGCCAGTTGCGCAGAGTACCGATGCCACGCATATAGACGAAATTAACTTAGCCATGCCTGAAGGTGCCATGAAGTTGCCTATGGCGGGCGCAATTGGGGATACTGAAAAGCCGGAACTAAAGCCCATTGCCATAAGCAAATTAAGTTCGCGACTCTCGGTATCAAGCTTAAGTGATCGACTGGTATCAGCCAAAGTCTATCTGCCCGATCATATGGTATTGGGCAAAAACGCAGAATTTACCGTACGCGCCAAACCCGGGCAGCAAGTAGCATTGGCGATGGCCGACAAAGATACAGGCGCGTCGCCTATTTACGGGCACAAGTTGCGTCTTGGTTCCGACCGCAAAGTAGTTGCAATTGGAACAATCGATAACGATGGCTCGGCAAAGCTCGTTGTGACCACGCCGATTCAAGGTGATTTGGTCGGACAGTATCTTTATTTTGAAGCAGCAGTTTGGACAAAACCTGACTTTAGCGATGTTCTGCTGGCTGCCCCGGTTGCGCTTTCAGAAAATAAAGACGTGATAAACGGCGTGCTTGTACAAGCAGAGACCGGACAGAAGAAACGCCTTCAGTTTATGACTGCACCGGCAATGCCGATGGGACAGACTTCCGATCCAAGCAATTTGAATTCAGGACAACCTTAGAAAGACAGGTATGAAACTAGCTCTTATTCCTATAGACAACCGCCCGGTTACGTATCATTACCCGCAATTGGTTGCGCAAGTTGCCGGAATTGAACCGCTTGTGCCGCCGCGCGAGCTTCTTGGATCGCTCAATGAACCGGCCAAAATTGATGAGATTTATTCATGGCTTGCAGCAACTATCAAAACTGAAAAGCCGGACGCTTTAATCATTTGCCTGGACACGCTTTTGCATGGCGGATTAATTACTTCGCGCCGCAGTGAAGAAACACTTGATCAAATACTTGCCCGTCTAAATAAGCTTATCGAATTGGGCAATGGCGCTAAGTTGTCTATCCTGGCACAATCCAGCATCATGCGCATATCAGACAATTACGACAACACGGAAGAAAAAACCTATTGGAAAGAGTTTGGTCGTGAGCTTTTTGCTTGGTCTTCGGAATTGCACAAAGCTGAGATTGAGAAAGAAACATCAAAAAATGTGGCTCTGCTCGAGAGCAAAATTCCCAATGACATAAGACAAGACTATTTAGCAACACGCAAACGCAACCACGCCGTTAATTTGCAACTGGTAGAACACGCAGAAAAGGGTCTCTTTTCCAGTCTTATATTCAGCCAGGACGATTCCGGCGAATTCGGCTTAAACGTTTCGGAAAAACAACAATTGCAATCACTTAGCCAGGAAAAGAACTTAGCAAGTTCCGTTTTTGCCTATGCCGGAGCAGACGAAGTTATCTGTACTCTCATATCAAGATTTCTTGTAAGCAAATTGCCGACTCCACCAAAAGCACTGGTCCGTTTCAGCACAAGTGGAGTCGTCAATTGCAAGAGCCGGTATGAAGGTCAGACAATAGGCGAAAGTGTGACTAACCAATTGAATGCAGCCGGAATAAGCCGTGTCAGTGGCGCTGCTGATTTCTTTGTTATTGTGCACGGCAATGAAGCTGAGCAAGGTGATCACATAACCCTGCCTGAACTTGAAGACAAGTCGCATTTAAACACAGCTCGTTCTGTCAAACAGACTCTCGACTACATTGCCACATCACAATATCCTTGCGTCATCTGCGACGTGGCTTATGCCAATGGCGCTGACCCAATGCTTATATCGGAACTTTTAGAGCGACCAGATTTATTGAAGAAACTTTGGGCTTACGGAGCATGGAACACAACCGGCAACACAATAGGCTCCGTATTAGCTACGGCTGCCGCCCGTCATTATGCAAAAGCCTCAGAGGCTCAAACGGAAGAATTTGCCAAAAAAGCCTTGTTTGTAAGACTTATGGATGATTGGGCTTACCAAACGCAAGTTCGTCCGCAACTTGAAGGACAGGCATCACAGGATAAGCTGGAAAAGCTAATGCGTCCTTACGCAAAACAGCTTGCTCAAGCCCTGGAATATAGTCCGGCCGAACCGAAGTTCACCTTCCCATGGCAGCGTACTTTTGAAGTGGAACTGTCTTTGTAGGGGCGCATTGCATGCGCCCGATGTTATTTGAGACAACTATTACAACGCGACGCCACATGTCTTGAAGCTCCCGATTCATCATCAGGATGCCCCATCTGGAATAATCCGCCTTTGGATCTGACAACAGACAAACTGGCTGCCGTCTTTTCCATGTGTAGCGACAGTTTCTTTTCCTGTGGAGTATTTGCATGCGCACGGAAAGCAGTAACTAACGGCTCATGTACAACTATATCGCCGACAGAGACGTCGCTTATCGTAACATGACCCAAAGCATCTACCTTTCTTATGCTGATACCGCGATGGCCGATTTTGTGCACGTCATAGACATCAACAACGTCAGGCACATTCTCAGTAATCATAAGCTCTTGCCCCGGAGCAATTCTCATTGTGTTTTTACCGGCAGTGACCCGCACAGATTTACGGTGCATGTCGCCCAAGCTAATAATCTTCAGCCTGTTGTCATCGTTTTTGAAAAGAACCATTGCTCCGCCTTCGACAGTAGTGACTACGTTGTCAGCTTTAACCTGCAGAGGCTTTTTGGCATAGACTAGCAATTTACCGTTGTAGAGTTCATAAGACGGGATACCTACTTTTGGCTTGTCTTGATTAAGTAGGCTTTGTGCATCGGTTATTACATAGTGCGACTTGTCGAAAGACATTACCTTGAACGCATGGTTGTCACCGGTTTTGCTGGCAACCTTTTCAAACTTCATTGCTTGTTTGGTCTTGTTTGCAGTTGTCTTTACAGGAACACTGTGCGGTCCTCGCGCGAGCTGTGCAAACTCTGCCTGCTTAGCCGAGTAATCAAGTATATTGCCGTAAGTATATTTGAGCAGAGTCGTTGGATAATCAGTGGCTTGGCTTATCTTCCGGCAACCAAGCGACAAATCGTAGTCAGCCATTTGCGCCAAGGAGAATTCCCACATGCGCATTTCCGGAGCTAGTTTTCCTTCCGCACCACTTACCAAGGGGCGTCTGGCTATACCATCGCTTGCTTCAAGTAGAGCAACCGATGCACCGTTTGCAGCGACACCAACCTCTTGTCCAGGCCGAACATTAACAGCATCGGCTCCATCTACCATGGACACAGTCATACCGGCGGCTTTAGCTGTTTTGTCGGCTGATAGACAATAGGCTCTGGTGATACCATCACCAGCTGTTTCTACAATTGCAGATGCGCCAGAGGCGACGAGAACCTTGGCACCACCGGCAATAACTTGAACAGGCACCCGGCTGGAGATTACAAGCATTCTTCCTTTATGTAAGGTCAAATGCGTATAAGTCTCAACGGAATAAAGACTTCCTCTAAGAGCAAATATGACAAAACGTTTTTGACTGTCGGTCAAACCGTAACAACTGCTGGTGCATAGCGCGAAGGTTCCCGGACTTACCCGAATATAACCGCCCGGACTTTCATAGTCGTCGTTTGGTTTGTTGACGCGGGTGACATCTGTTGAAACGGGAATTTGCGGGCCGGTTACACCAGGAGCGGAAAATGGCTGCCAATCCGGCTGCAAGAACATGTTATAGGCCCGCTCGTTGGCATCACCTGCCCAATTTACCGGCTTACGCGGTGGTGGTGGCAGTTGCGGAAAGAAGTATCTGCTTTTTGTCTGGTAGATCTGATTGAGCTGCATAAACGGAAGTGCGGCAGTGGGATTTGCGTCATTTTGTTGGGCAAAAACCTGCGTTGACGAACTCAACATTACTCCTGTTGAAATTAATGCCACCAGCATGTGACGCTTCATCGTCGTTCCTCTTCCCGATTATTAGACATTGCGAGTTTACAAACCCGCCACCAGCGCCAGTTTATTCTCGCCAGATCAAAATGTCTACTTAAATTGTCCTGCCAAGATATCGATAATTAACAGTAAGCTCTATAGAATTGAACAAATACAGATAACGTACCGCTATGGAGGGCGCATGATCAAATCACGCAACACTTTGTTGATCTCACTGGCTGTC
>JAKFVJ010000014.1 GCA_021732245.1 Candidatus Obscuribacterales bacterium
GTCTATATGAATGCCGTGTTGCAAGTACGATTTAAAAATGTTCTCGGTGGCCCTATGCGGGAACTTGATCCTTTCTATACGGCAGGAATGTATTACCAGAGAGGTGGTTGGTCTTTCTCAGCTACAAGCACCTTCTTGCAAAACTTCCGCGAACCTTTTGGTCGCAATGCATTGATACCAGTCAATAATGATTCAATAGTTTTGGATTTCGAATTAGATAGGCAAGTTAGTAAACGACTGCCCGGTTTGGTTTCTGTTCTCCGCGCTGAACCTGTGTTTAACTTTGCTTCCAAGGGAACACCTGGAATTTCCGGCATTGACTTTCGACTTTATTACGGCTTCCGTCTTTCCATGTCTAAGCCGCCTTTGACTGCCACCATCCAGCAGCTGAAGGAGAGATACAAGCCTCGCAAGCCGACACAACAACAGCAATCATTTATTCCCGGACCGAATGTACCGACTCTCTTAACGGCGCATGGAGTTATGTGAGTCTGCTTGCTTTGAATTAGCGAGCTTTTTCTCGGACTGGAATATAACCTGGCAGAACTAAAGCTTGTCCTGAATGGAACGGTTGCGCTTCGCTGAATTGAGGCTGGATTATGAAATTGCCTTGTTTATCGATATATCCCCAGAGTCCAAAGGTCTTGGCTGGCGCTAGTCCTTCTGAAAAGGACATTGCGTTGTCGAATTTGCACGGAATGACTTGTTGTCCCTTTGCATCAACGTATCCGAATCGATGTGGTGGAAGTTCGTCTCTGACGGGTTTCAAGCCGTCGGAATAACTTGTGGCTAAAAGTGTTTGAAACTCTCGACCGCGCAACTTCGCTGGTTTGGACCTTGATAGTACGTGTCCCGCTTTATCAATGTATGACCAGACAAGTTTGTCTGGTAGTGGACCCCTGTCTGAAAAATTCGGTTTGTTCTTGCCGTCTATCGCAGCTTGAAGATTGTCTAGTTGCTTTTGCAAAGAGCGGCGCGCGCGTATATCTTCTGCGCTGTTGCCGGTTATCGTTGACAGGGCATTTTTCAGAACGCGACTCGCTTGAGAATAGTCTTCGGCTCGCGCATAAACATTAGCGCAAGCTCCTAATGCAACGCGATACCATTCGTCTGATCCAATTGCAGGCCTTTGGAATTCAATGCATTTTTCAAATAGTGGAATGTTCTTTGTCGCTCTGAAATAGTATTCCGGCACCCACCAGGCGGTGATGCTGATGAGAATGGCAATTGGCAGTATCATCAGTACAGACAACTTGGCGTAGAGTTGAAGCGTGGACACAACTCGGTAGTCACCTGTCAGCAAGTTGTCGGCGCGTGCAAGTATTTCAGCTTTGTCTGTAGCAGAGACCGCATCTGTAGTGACCTTGCGTTCTATTGTTTTGAACCAGTGGTCATACCAATCACGTGCCATGTGGTTTTGTCTTTGGATGGACACGTTTTTCAAGGCGAGAAGTGAAGGCATTAACGAGTCATCAAAATAACCGTAGGTGTTGATGTAATTGGACAGAGCGTATCTGTATTTTGTTTCGGCATCGGCAGTGTTGCCACGTCTAAGGGCGACATTGCCTAAAGCAAGATACATATTTCCAAGCCATGGATTGCAATTGCCTGGAAAGATTGATTCAGCTCGTATTGCTGTCTTCAAAAGTTCATATGCTTCCAATAGTTTGCCGCGTGATTCATTGACTCTGGCTGACTGTTGATACCAGCCAGGCACTTGTCGAAGAAATACGGCAGGTATCCATAGAAGCACAAAGCCTATGCCGAAATAAGTGTCGGTTATTGCTGCTGCGATAAAGGCGGAAAGAAAATTCTGTTTGCGTAACCAAACGAGAGTTATCGATTGTAATAGGATCAATTTGAGATCGTTGGTGAGTAAGATATTCAGACTAGCTGTGTGTCGCTCCAAATTTTCCATCACGCTGAAATCACCGTGAGGCACTCCGATGATTCGCATTATTAGACCGGAGTCGCCAAAACTTGTGTCTACTCCTACTAAAGACAGACAAAGTAGAGTCATCAGTAGCGCGTCTGTACAGCAGCGTCCAAAACTCCCCCAACGCACGATATAGCGAAGAATTAGCGATTTACCCAGAACAATTACAGGAAGAAGCAAAAACCAGGTAGTCATCAGCCCCTGTACCCAATTGTGTAATTGTCTGCTTTCTGCCGCGAAGTATGCTTCATGCAGCCAGAAGTTGATAAGGAATGGCAATGCAGCTAGTGTGCAGTCACGAAGCAGTAATGCATAGCTTGTTTTCAATCCTTCTTTTAGTCTGTAGTGTTTGACAATCAATTCCAGAAGTCCTGTAAAGAGTAAGCACATCTTCCAGAATCTTCTTGAATAAACAAGTACCCCGCAACTGCCGGACATCAGCGCGGCGGTGAAACCAATAGACAAAGTGCTAAGTAATGGTTTGAGATTGATTTTGAAAAGATCTGCTGCAGCCGCACCCAGGACAATACATGTTGGTAGAGTGAGGCAAGTTCTTATGACCTCATGCAATATCATCTCGTTGACACTGCAAGTAATCCAAAATCTATAAGTGATGGCATTCATCAGAAGCGATGCTATAAACGCTTTGCGTCCCGCAACCTGAGCGAATGATTTGATAAGTACAGTTTGTAGTGCTGTTGTTGTTAGACACAAAATTGCGCCATTTGCCATAGACGAATTGTCCAAAGGCAGGGACGCAATAAACACGGGCAGCAGAGCTAAATTGGCAAATACAATTACCTTCCCAATGCGAATGCTTCTAGTTGGACAACCAATAATGCGAAAGATGGCTATCCAAGCAAATGAAATGAGAAGAGCTAAGGAGTGGTAGAGAATCACTTAGTTGCTATACCTTATGCGAGTTCAGTAAAGTTCATTACGGACCACATCTTAGAATTGTCACCCTGAGCAACGCGAAGGGTCTCGCGTGTTAACTTGTGAGATTCTTCACTGTGTTCAGAATGACATTTTGCAGCTGTTCTGGATACCAGCATAGACTTTACTGAGGTCGTACAATTGCTTGTCTAGATATCTTTATGCCCAAATAGCGGATAGCCAGTCTCCATGCTGGTTTCAATTTCTCTAAGGCAAGCGAGAATGAGCCAATTGTCAAGCTGTTTTATAATTAAGACGCTGAAAGCAGGACAGTAACCGCATTCGCGGTGTGGGAGGCTTATGAGTTTTCGTCGTTTCGTTTGTGGTTTTTTGTTGCTTGGTCTTTTACTATCAAATAATTTGCCGTTAGCCTTAGCAGCCGCTTCGTCGACTACAGACAAGGGTGCGGCTAACAAAAATGCGCCAGCTGACAAAACAAGCAAGGCGGAATCCAAGGAGAGTGTTCCTGCAGTCAGCAAACCAGTCCGTCCGAGTTTTGTCGAAAAGTATTTGTTTGCCGGTAATTTGGCTGAGGGTGAAAAGGCAATCGATGCTGAATTGAAGCGCAGACCAAAAGATGATCAATTACGATTCGGTTTGGCAGTAACGCAATTTTTGTTGGCAGTTGAGCATTTGACGCAAAGCTTTTACAGGTATGGCATGCGTGACAATCTTGGTGGCGGTATGAATGTGCCATTCCTTCGCTTGCCGGTTGGGGGTAATCCAAATCCTGAAACTTTCGCCTATACAAATGCCCGCAGCATTTTTGAAGTCTTAGTTGGCAAGTTAGAGCAAGTCAATGCAACACTTGAAGGCATTAAAGATCCCAAAGTGAAATTGCCTTTGCATTTTGGTTTGATTCGCTTCGATGTAAACGGCAATGGCAAGTGTGAGCAGGATGAAGTGTTGTGGAAGCTCTTTGCCGATTTAACGCACAACTACGAAATGCAATTGCAAAAGGCAGAACAATTTACGATTACTTTTGATCGTGGCGATGTGTATTGGCTTCAAGGCTATTGCCATTTGCTTTCGTCGTTTAGCCAAATTTATCTGGCGTACAACACAAAGGAAATGTTTGAGTGCACCGCTCATGTTTTCTTCCAAAAAGTTGATACTCCTTATACATTCCTCAACACCGGTAAACATATCCACGCATTGCGCGGCAGTGACCTGGACGTTGTTGATCTCATAGCTATCATTCACTTGATTCGCTGGGATGTCGCTGAGCCTGAAAGAATGGCTTCTGCGCTGCACCACCTTGAAGGAATGGTCGGTAAGAGCAAGGAAATGTGGAAGAGCATAATGGCTGAGACTGATGATGATCGCGAATGGATACCGAATCCATTGCAGACCGGCGTTATTCCAAATGTGCATGTGACCAATGAAATGGTTACAGCTTGGTTGGATTTGATGGATAAATCTGATCAAGTATTGAAGGGCAAATTGCTGTTAGCCTTTTGGCGCGGTGGTGATGGACGTGGCGTCAACCTGCGCAGAGTATTTCTGGAGCCGACAAAACTAGATCTAGTCCTGTGGGTACAAGGGCCGGCAGCCGCTCCTTATTTGGAGAAGGGCGAGACTACCAAGATTGAAACTTGGCGCAATTTGCAGAATGCCTTTGGTCATTCATTCCCGGGATTTGCTGTTTGGTTCAATTAAGTCTGTCGAGGCGTGGGCGATGTGAACCCCAAAAGGGCGCATGCAGTGCGCCCCTACGATTCCGTGGCACCACGAGACTGCCCTACGCTATACGATGGCTTCCAGCTGCCTTTCAGGAGCGTGTTCAGACTTTAGTGCCATGACATTATTTTCGATTGCAGAACAAATCGCATCCAGTGGAAGGTGATCTAGATTGCTCACTGAAAATGGGTTCTGTAATTCGTAACCAATCTGGTCCAGAGAAAATAACGGATAAGACACTAGCATGGTAATTGCCGGTACCAGCCAGTTGTGTCCAATGAGATGCAGTAATGCAAATGGTAGCGTAAGCAAAAAGATAGTGATAAATCGGCGAATCTTAATTGAGTAAGCATGCGCCAGCGGTGTCTTTTTAATTCGTTCGCAAGCGCCTAGATGATCTATCAATTGAGCTCGTTCACGATCAACTTGCATAAAGGCAAAGCGGTCCATATCGGCATTCTCACATGCTTGTCTCAATAGCAGTGCCAACCGTTGTGCTGCATAAGTCGGCATGTGATTGGATTGGAACACTTTAGCTGCCGCATTTGTCCCAAGAAGTGCTTCTATTTTGGGTTGTTCTGTTTCGTCCCTAAGTGAAGCGCAAGAGGCATAGGGAAATACAGCTACCCAGCGAACAAATTCGTCTTGCCATGCGGCATCTCTTGGTCCGTAGGTCAGGCCGCTTATGGCTAGGTTGCGGCACTGGTTGACAATTCCGCCCCATAGTTTGCGCGCTTCCCACCAGCGGTCGTAACCTGCATTAGTTCGCAACACCAATAGCAAGCCCAATGCTGCGCCCATATATTCATATGGAGCCACAGGGAGAGCGAGATCAATCCCGGATGTCTTTAATAGGAGCCACGAACTGGCACAAATAGCCGACGCTACGCCACCCATAACCAAGACATTAGGTATCACATGCGGCGTTACGGAGCCGTCTATACCCAAGGCGTCTCGCCAAAACGTTGTAGCGCGGCTATTAAATAGTTGTTGCAGTAAGTCTTGGTCTTGGTTTGTCGATTTCATACTCAACCTCTGTTGCAGGTACAAATTGCCCATTTTCGTTGTAACTGAAGACTTCGCCTGTTTGAAACTTATAAGTCCATGCGTGAATTCGAAGTTCTCCTCGGGAGAGACGCGACGCTACTGCCGGATGCGTGCGCAAGTTTTCGATTTGCACAAGGACGTTTTCTTGTATGGCCACATTGAGTTGTTCATCATCGTTCAAATTGCTGTAATTCTCTTTGACTATGCAGCGTGTCGCTTCGGCATGCGAAAGCCAAGACTTGACCATGGGGAGATTGTCTAACTGCTCCGGATGTAGAAGTCCTTTGATCGCGCCGCACGAAGAGTGTCCGCAGACGATAATGTCTTTTACTCCGAGAGCAGCAACAGCAAACTCAATGGTGGCACCTTCGCCTCCATTGCTTGCGCCGTAAGGAGGAATAATATTGCCGGCATTGCGTAAGATGAATAAATCCCCTGGATCAGTGTTTGTTATTAAGTTGGGATTTACTCTGGAATCCGAGCAAGTAATGAAAAGCGCGTCCGGATGCTGCCCTTTTGCAAGTTGGTCGAAAAGAGCCTTCTGTGCTTCGAAAACATGGGATTGGAAGTGGTGCAGTCCCTTAATTAGCTTGTGCATCTGTTCTCCTCATGGTCGCTTGATGTGACCAGGTATTTTTTGCCTTTTTTACTGCTGAATGAAATTCTTTGGCTTCACGCTGATCGGGGCCCGTAAACTGCAAGCCTTGTAATACCCAATTCGCAAGTGAATCGTCTCGCAACCGATAGTAGACATTCCTTCCTTCTTTTCTTTCAATCACGACTCTATGCGCTCGTAGTAGCGCCAAGTGCTGCGAGACGCCGGATTGGCTTATGTTGACAATGTCTACCAGTGCCTTGACGTCCTGCTCACCCCCGCCAAGCTCTTCAACTATGCGAATGCGAATTGGATGGGACAGAACCCCGAATAGTTCGCTTAATTCTTTAGCTACGACAATCCTGTACGGCATGACTAACCATCGATTACTTGTAAGGGTTTATATATTCAAATATATGAATGTATAAAACAGTATAGCACAAAAATTGAATGGGTCAGCGCAGTACAAGTTTCATAAAGGATTGCGCTATGCCTTGCAACTCCTTCTTGACTGCTCCTGAGCGAGCTCGAATGGAAATACCGTGTAGGGTTGTAATCATTAGTTTGCCGGCAGCTTCGGGACTGAGTCCGGAGCTTAGCTGGTCTTTGTTCTTTTTAAACACTAATGTGAAAACTGCATCTGCGGAATTTATTGAGTCTGCAAGTTTGGCTCTAATTACGTCTGATTCGCAGCATTCCTCACTTAAGAGACAGGCGATCATGCATCCAGGCGGATTGTCTTCATTGAGAATCACAGAGAGCATCGAGTTAAAGAAAATGGCAAGCCCTTTTTGCAAATTCTCGGCAGCAAGCAACTTTTTAATCGGATCAGAGAGGTGCTTTTCTCTATAACGATCAATAGCAGCAAGAAATAACTTCTCTTTGTCACCAAAGGCGGCGTAGAGACTAGGTCTATTAATATCCATTGCTTCGGTAAGATCGTCCAACGACGTCCCACGATAGCCCAGGCGCCAGAAAACCAGCATCGCTTCATCCAGCGCGCTGTCGGTATCAAACTGTCTTGGTCTACCTTTACTCATTTTTAACCGATCAGTACAGAATTAATTGACATTTTACCAGATCGCGATCTATTCTGTACTGTATGGTACAGAAATGAATAAGGAGATTGAGCCATGACTGTTTTACAAGATGCAAACGTCAAAACCCTTACTGGGACTAACTTTACGGCAATTGATGTGGGTCCGCTAGCCGAGCTGGACTCTTACAAGCTGGAAGTGCCGGCAGTTAATAGAAAGGTCCGCGGCAAGCTATTTATCAAGGAATTGCTCGGGTTGACAGGCATGCAAATATCCATGAATAAGCTGCCCGCCAACGCCGCTGTGCCTTTCTATCATCAGCACAAGGAAAATGAAGAGTCGTACGTCTTTATTAAGGGCAAAGGACAAATGCAAATTGATGGGCAAATATTTGATGTGCAGGAAGGCTCCATAGTGCGCATTTCCACAGGTGGGAGCAGAACTTTGCGCAATAACTCCAACGAAGACCTCTATTTCCTTTGCATTCAGGCTAAAGAAAACTCGCTGAATATAGATACTTTTGAAGATGGTATCAAGTCCGACAAAGAAGTCGCCTGGTAGTTTTTGCGGTCCTCCATCGGTTTTGAACCCAGGGCATTCTGGGCACAATTCAGATGGAGGATTTCATTAATGAGCAAAGGACATCACGGACACCGCGAAAGCTATGAGGAAAAAGAAGCTCATAAGCTGGAAAAGCTGTACAAGGAGCAAAAGCCTTGGACAGACGAGCTCAACAAAATACACAGAGAGCATCCACGCGAGTACAACAAGATTTTCCTGAGAATGAACCACGAGGCTAATGTCGATAAGTCATTGCCGAAGGTCGAATTTTTTCAGGACGATAATAGACAGTTGAAAATTACTGTTGAAAGTTCAAACAAAGAGCATGATCCGACCAGGCAGCGAGCGGAGCAATACACTCAAGACCCGAAGACGGAAAAGTGGAAACAAGAAGACGCCACAATGCGCCAGGCTCAAAAGGTTATAGAAGCCAGCGTGGCATCAGCTGCTGACGGTGTCGGCAGCATGATGAAGCCGGTTGCCGACACCTTACAGTGGAGCAATCCTGGTGCCAAGGGCATTCAGGCGATGATCAATTCTGCCGGCAAAATCGCCAAGGAAATAAGCGAAAAGTAGCCTATTTCTTATTGAGCTTTTCCATCAAAGCAGACAATCCCTGCTGATAGAAGCCCTTAATGCCACTGCTTACAGCTTGAGCTGTCTGCTCATCGAGATCGCTTAGGTCCATTTCGGCTGTCCACGTGATGCGACTTCCCTTACCGTGTGGCTCTACTTGCAATGTGGAGATTGGTTGAACAGGCAATCCACCGGCCATTTTATAGGTGTAATATCTTTCGCCTGTCTTGCGATCTTCGCCCTGACCGATCAACTCTTCAGTGAATGTTGGAGCGCCACCATCTG
>JAKFVJ010000017.1 GCA_021732245.1 Candidatus Obscuribacterales bacterium
CTACGTCAAATGCTCCGTAAGCAAGACAAGCCAGAAACACCGGAAGGTGAATCAGGCGAGGGCGAAGCTGAAGGCTTTAGCGAAGAAGAAGCACAACAACTGCTTCTCTTGGCTCAAAGTATTCAAGGCGAAGGCGCAGCGGCTCCTATTGAAGGTGAAGTTACTTCGTCAGAAAGCGTGAACTTTGCTCCGGAAGCATCACCTGAATCAATGGAAGCTGCAGCCACAGAAGCTGCATCCGAATCAGAAGCAGCAATGACAGAAGTAGCAGCTGTCGCCGAAGTTGAAGCCAGCGAAGATGACGAAGATGAAGATGAAGATGACGACGACGACGACGATGACGGCGACGATGAAGACGAAAATGACGACGAAGAAGACGACGAAGACGAAGAAGATGATGAAGACGACGAGTCTGAAGAAGAAGAAGTCGCCGGCAAAGTAACTGCAAAAGACGAGTCAGATTCCGAAGACGAAAATGAGTCTGAAGATGACGAAGATAACGAAGATGACGAAGACGATCAAGATGATTCGGATGATGATGACGACGACGATGAAGACGAAGAGGTAGCTGAAGACAGCCAAAAAACCTTTTCCCACCAACCGGTAGAAATGGATGAGCCATTTAGTCCGCACTCGGCCGCGCCGGATAGCGTCTCACATTCATCAGGCGACTTCATTGCCTAATGCCCGCAGCAATTCTATTAGCTGCCGGAATTGGTGCCCGTTGCGCAAGACCTGGGGATAAGTCCCCCAAGCAATTTCTCTCAATAGGAAAACATCCTGTATGGGTGTGGCCATTTTTGGCATTTGCTAATCACAGAGAAATTGACCAAATCGTCGTAGCCACTTTACCTGACATGGTTGATACCATTCGCGAAGCTATCGCTAAGCTTTCATGCAGCAAAGAAGTCGTAGTCATCGCCGGCGGAGAAACAAGGCAAGAGTCGGTCCGTCTGAGTTTGGATGTTCTTTCAAAGAGCAATCCTGACTTTGTCTTGATACACGATGCAGCCCGCCCATTTTTAACGGCACAAATTATATCCGACACTTTGGACAGCGTACGGAAGTATGGTGCCTGCACTATCGGTGTCACTGCTAGTGATACCGTCAAGAAAGTTGCAGATGGTGTCATTGTTGAGACTCTCGATCGAAATTCATTAGTGTTGGTGCAAACGCCCCAAGCCGCTCGCTTTGACTGGATAGTGAAAGCCCACGAGAAAGCTCGACAAGAGGGGCTTTCCGTAACAGACGATGCGGCCATTCTGGAGCAAGCCGGACATAAAGTAGTCATAGTCCAAGGCTCACCACACAATTTTAAAATCACGCAACCCGAAGATTTGGCACTGGCAGACGCTCTTGCTTCCATCATATTTGAGCGCGTCTGATATTGAGGCACCATATCGAAAAGATATGCTAGCCTGTATAGCCTTGTGATACCACTTACTACTTGCGCATTGACAAAAAGTATATAGAATTGGGGGTACTCGGTGAATCTCTTTGGATGGCAGACGAAAACTATGACTCAAGAATATAAAGAACCAACGCCAGGAGCCCGCACTACAAAGAAAGAAGTAGATCTCTTTCCAGTGCTACAGGAACGCAGAGTACCGCAAATGTCCATGGTGGCACATCAAGCGACGCCGGATAGGCTCGGTGCTCAGATTTCCATGTTCAGTCCCGTAACCTTCGAAGAAGCCCTCAATATAGTAGATTGCCTACGCGCACGGGCATCTGCCACCATTTCGCTAGAAAATATGCGAAAGGCTGACGCAGATCGCTTGGTAGACTTCGTCTCCGGAGCATCCGCTGCTATTGATGGCGACTTCCACAAGCTAAACGACAACGTCTACCTCTTCTGCCCAAGCAATATGCGGATAATCGGCCCAGCCGATCCAGTCGAAGCCGCCAGCAAAGGCGGACCGCTCGACTACCTCTTCCCTGAAGGCTCGGTATTCGACAAGTCCAAATTCAACGGCTTCAACTCGTAATAAATTCAACCAACTCAAAAGGACGCCCTCACAAAAGTAGGGGCGTCCTTTTTTCTTTACTCGTTTCCCCAATTTTTGGTCCTTTGTAATGTCGCTTTGCATGCCCGTTTTTGGTCCTTTGCAATGTCACTTTGCATGCCAATTTTTGGTCCTTCGTAGGGGCGCATTGCATGCGCCCGGGAAGCCAGTAGCTTAAGGATATTTCATCTGACGATCTTTGGCGCTTTGCGGTCAGGCACTTCAAGTTTTTTAACTCCCACGAAGTTGTCGCGCTGCTATCATTTAAATACAAGGCATGAGGCGGGTTTTCCCTGTCTGGTGCAGTGTTTCCTCCTTACCTAATCCACCACAATAAGTGCTTCCCCCGTGTCTTTCGGGGGAAGTTCTTTTTTGAGCCAGACTGCCGTTCCAAGCCAATTTGGGGAATAATTCAAAATAGCATCCCTTGGCAAGGGGTCGAGGAGAATTCTCATGGCAATACCGGAACAACATGCGGATAAAGTCAAACCGCCTGATCACGCCGAGTCCAAACAGCCCGTCCAATCAGATTTAGGCGTTACGAATAAAGACCAGCTCAATCAAGCAGTCGCAGCCCTAGAACAAAACACCAAAGTCAGCCCAAATACTCTTGATCAATTTCCCAATCCAACTATTCAGGAGGACGACAGCGGGGCTGTTCGCAGTCCACTAGCTGTTTTGGTGATACCGGAAATAGTGAAAGACATCGCCGCTGTTATCGGAGGCATTGTGGGGTTAGTCCAGCTGGGACAAATGGGTTGGGAAGCGTTGAAAGGACCAATGGAACAATTGGCAAAAGGCGTCAGCGATATGGTTAAAGCCGCCGGAAATCCTGACAATGTAGGCGCAGCACTAGAGAAACTGAATCCACCGGAAGGGCAATATCCTCGGTTCGTTGTTCACAGAGACAAAGAAGGACACGTGACAGACATTTCTTTTGCCGCCGACAAGGATCATGTATTCCCTCTCTACAACAAAGACGACAAAGATAACAAAGGCGACAATCCAAAGCCGGATGACAAATCGAAACCGGTGCCACCACACTTTCCCAACGTCAAATTCGAATGACTTGACTTTGCCACTCAGCCAGCTCAGTGGCAGCCTTTACTGGTTCATCGCCCGATACAGTCAGCAAGTAGGGTCCAGCCAGAGCAATTTGTTTCTTGTATAGAGGATCGTAATACTGACTCAGAAGAAACTCGGCAATCTCTTGCAGGCGTCCCTGCTCCAAGAGAATGGAAAGCTCTCCAACAGCCTGTCCACCCAGACGCTCTTTCAGCCTGGAGAGCGAATCTAGAGCCTCTTTTCGGAAATTCCCATCAGCTCCGCCGGCATAATCAGCCACCAGTCTAGTTGTACGAGCCTCCATTGAGCCATCAATAAGAACTTTCGGAGCATCTGCAATCAAAGACAGCAAACGCTTGGGTAAACTAAGCCTGCCTATTTTGCGGCCCTCAGCCTCCATGAACACTACGCCAGAGTTTATGATTCGCAGTTTGTCATAGATAGCAGCTTCAAAATTTTTCTGACTCGGCTGCTGATTTAGTCCAATGCCACCAAATACAGAACCGCGATGATTAGCAAGTCCTTCCAAATCAAGGACGCTGAAACCTAGTTTGGACAACTCTTTGAGAATATCCGTCTTTCCTACGCCGGTTAGTCCCTGTAGTGCCACCACAGTAAACGGCAATTCTGTTTCACCCAGAAACTCAATTACTTGTTTACGCCAGGCTTTGTAGCCACCAGTCAGGCGAAAGCAATCAAGTCCGACAACACTAAGAAAACTTGCAACCGCTTCGCTGCGTAATCCGCCACGCCAGCAATGAACAACTAGAGGCTGTCCGTGTTTACGCATACCAAAAATCCTATCGACGATCTCAGGAATTTTCGGCGAAATAAATTTCAGGGCTAAGCGCTTAGCAGGCAGCTCGCCCTCAGCCTTATACAGCGTGCCAACTTGCGCGCGCTCCACATCAGACAGCAGTGGAACATTCACTGCACTGAGAATGCGTTCTTCCTCGTATTCGCAAGGCGAGCGGACGTCAATTACGAGCGCATCTTTCAGCTCATTGAATTGCTTGGGCGATAATTCCCGCCATGTCATAGAAAATTCCTGGTCTACTTAGATAGAGATTTAGCCTTAGTAGCGGCAACTTCCTGCAGCACCACTTGCACCAGCGGATTAGCTTTAACCTTATCGGCAAAATGCCCTTGCAAGACTTCCTTGATGTAACTCTTGAGTTCACCCTCGGCCAAGGATCCAACTACGGCTCTGTCTTTGAGACTGTTCAATATTTCATGCTTGACTCGCTCGACCAAATCATCGGGTGTAATACCACCAGGCAAATTGAGTCCACGCATAGCTACATCAGGTCCAGCCAGAACATTTTTCTTATGATCAAGAGTCAGTGCCACCACAACCATACCGTCTTCAGCCAAGTGGCGTCTTTCTTCAAGAATAGTCTCATCAATTTCCCAGGCGCGCGATGAGTCAACCAAAATCACGCCCGCTTTAATTGGCGGCAGTATCTGCCCCTTATCTTTGGTGAGTTCTACAACGTCGCCATTGTCGATAATGAAGACATTCTCCGGCTTAACACCACACTCAACAGCCAGCTCTCCATGCTTGACGAGCATTCTGTATTCGCCATGCACAGGAATGAAAAATTTCGGCTTGCACAAATTGATCATCAATTTCTGCTCTTCACGGCATGCATGACCGGAAACGTGAATACCAGCATCACGTCCGTAAATTACATTGGCTCCGCGCACCGACAAAGCATTAATCGTATTGGCGATTGATCTTTCATTACCAGGAATTGGTGTCGCAGAAATAATAACTGTATCACCGGACACTATCTGTATTTGCTTGTGCGCATTATTGGCGATGCGTGTCAGCGCAGACATGGGCTCACCCTGACTACCGGTGGTCAGAATTACCACTTTGTCCGGCGGCATTTTATTTACTTCTTCCACGGGGACCAACAGTCCATCCGGAAAAGTCATATATCCCAGCTCTCTCGATATCGCAGCAAGGTTGAGCATCGAGCGTCCCAATACAGCTACTTTACGATCGTATTTGACAGCTGCCTGCAAAATCTGTTTTACACGATGTACGTTGCTGGCAAATGTAGTGACGATGATTCGCTTCTGTGCATTGGCAAATACCTCGTCTAATTTTCTCCACACAGTGCGCTCAGACGGCGTATACCCTTCGCGCTCGGTGTTGGTGCTATCGGACAGCAAAGCAAGAATTCCACTCTCGCTAGCAGCAGTCAAACTAGCAATGTCGTATAGCTCACCATCGACTGGGGTGAAGTCAAACTTGAAGTCACCGGTGTGCACTACTGTCCCAACCGGCGTCTCAATAATTAAGCTGAATGAATCAGCAATTGAGTGTGTGCAACGGATGAACTTAACCCTGAAGCATCCTATTTGAACTACCTGACGCGGATTTACTTTCGTAAGCGTTGTGCGATCTTGCAAACCAATTTCGCTAAGCTTGCCTTCCAGCAATCCAAGCGCCAGTGCCGGTCCATAAATTACAGGGACAGTTATGTCCCTGAGCATAAACGGAACACCGCCTATGTGGTCTTCATGTCCGTGAGTGATAGCCAGCCCTTTTATCTTGTGCTGATTTTCCCTTAAATAATCCAGCTCAGGCAAAACAAGATCGACACCCAACATGTCATCAGAAGGAAACGCCAGCCCCGCATCAGCAAGCATGATGTCATCGCCATACTCAATGACCATTGTGTTTTTGCCGATTTCGCCGAGTCCACCCAAAGGAATGATTTTCAGCCCACCCATGGGCTTATTTACTTCGGTTTTTTGGCGTGACTTATCTACTGACACCAAACACCTCATTTTGTACAACACCTGCGACAGATGTTGTTTCGAGCTTCAATTCCGCCATAAGCCTATCGAGAATTTCCATGTGGCTCTTCTCCGGACCTACAAGAGGCAGTCTCAAGTGCGGCTGACAGAGTCCCATTTTTGAGAGAACATACTTGATACAAGCCGGATTAGGCGACAGGAAAAGCGCCTTGAACAGCGGCAGGTAATCGTAGTGAAAAAGTCTAGCCTTTGCGTGATCGCCTGTGAAGAAAGCATCGATCATTTTTGCAATCGGCTTACCAACCACATGACTTGCCACGCTAACAACTCCGCAAGCTCCAGCGGACAAGAACGGCAACGTCAAATAGTCATCGCCGGAATAAATACGGAAATCTTCGCGAATCTTGCCTGCTATCTCACCAGCCTGGTCAACACTTCCAGTTGAATCCTTCAGTGCATGAATCAGTTTGCAGCGATTAGCAAGCTCAACAGTCGTATCTACAGTGATGTTGACACCGGTTCTGCCCGGAATGTTGTAGAGCATTGTCGGTACGGTGACCGATTTCATTACAGTCTCAAAGTGAGCCAAAAGCCCTTGCTGGCTGGGCTTGTTGTAATAAGGTGCCACCAGCAACAATCCATCAACGCCGGCTTCTTGGGCTTTCTTGCAATTTTCAATCGTATGCGCTGTCGAATTTGAACCAGCGCCGGCAATTACTTTCGCTTTGCCTTTCGCAGCCTTGACCACAGCAAGAAGCAATTCGCTTTTCTCTTTATCTTCCAGAGTCGGGCTTTCGCCGGTAGTGCCTGCAACCACAATCGATGTTGTGCCGTTTTTAATCAAGTGCTCGACAATGGCTGTGACTGCCTTGTAGTCTATGGACATGTCGTCCTTAAAAGGCGTGACCATTGCTGTCACTACTTTTCCAAACACCGGCGAATTAACTCCAATCATGGCTATTTCTTCCTCCAGACTTATGTGGTCACTTGCTGCTTGAGCAAGTTGTGTTCAACGAGATACTCAGCAATACGGACGGCATTGAGAGCAGCACCGATACGCAAATTGTCAGCCACCACCCAAAGATTTAGGCCGTTGGGCGACGACGTGTCATGGCGAATACGTCCGACATAAACAGGATCAGCACCTGCTGCTTCCACCGGTGTCGGGTAAATTCCTTCCGCCGGACTATCCCAAACTTCAACTGCCGGACTTGTTGCAAGAATTTGTCTAGCTTCTACAGGTGACAATGGCTTCTCGAAATCAATTGTCACAGATTCACTGTGTCCAATCACAACAGGCACACGCACCGCAGTAGCTGTAATCGGCAGCTCCGGCAAATCAAGCATCTTACGGCTTTCATTTACCAACTTCATTTCTTCTTTGGTGTATCCGTTGTCGAGAAACTTATCGATCTGCGGAATCAAATTGAAAGCAATCTGGTGCTGAAATACCAAAGGCGTATAGTCTTCGTTATTCATAATTGCGCGCGTCTGATGCTCAAGCTCATCAATTGCTTCTTTGCCTGCTCCACTTACAGATTGATAGGTGGTGACTATCACTCGCTTCAGTCCAGCTGCGTCATGCAATGGCTTCAGAATGACAACCAACTGCGCTGTCGAGCAATTTGGATTAGCAATAATGCCCTTATGGTTATGCAATGCCTTAGCATTTACTTCCGGCACGACCAATGGAACTTCCGGATCCATACGAAAAGCATTGGAGTTATCGATAACACAAGCACCCGCAGCTACTGCCGCCGGAGCCAGACGCTTGCTAATTTCTTCACCAGCGGAAGCCAGGACAATATCAATTCCGTTAAACGATTCAGGCGTTGCTTCTTCAACCGGATAGGACGTGCCATTGAAACTCAGGCTGGCGTCCTTCGAGCGAGAACTAGCCAGCAAACGCAAAACACCTACCGGAAAATTTCTCTCTTCCAGAACAGCCAAAAGCTCAGCACCGACTCTACCGGTGGCACCAAGAATTGCAATATTTATTGGCTTAATCAATTTCGATTCCTTTCCTAACAAACTGACGAAGGCTGTTTGCTATCACCCAAAAGTACATTTTCCAAACCAACTTCAAGATGATCCAGTTTCATCACTTCCTTACAAGCAAGCAAAATGCCGCGAATGTAGCATTCGGTATTCATGCCATCATGACGAATAGTCAAAAGCTCACCTTCAGCACCGAAGATAACTTCCTGGTGTGAAATAAGTCCCGGCAAACGCAATGAATGAACATGCACGCCTGATGAATGTCTGCCACCACGCGCTCCATCAAGAAGCTCTTTCTCGTCAGTCGGCGGATTGAACTTATTACTTACTTCAGCAAGCTTGCGAGCCGTAAACATAGCTGTACCGGATGGCGCATCTTTCTTGCCAGTGTTGTGCATCTCAACGACTTCCACATGCGGGAAGAATTTTGCTGCTTGCTTAGCAAATTCCATCATCAATACAGCACCCAGAGAGAAGTTGGGGACAACCATGCCGCCCATCTTCGCTTTCTTAGCTGTCTCTTGCAGCAACTTTACTGCTTCGGGATCAACACCTGATGTACCAACAACTGGACGCACGCCGCGCTCAAGAGCGAGCTTAGCTATTTCAACTGACGCTTCAGCTTCAGTAAAATCGAGAACTACATCCGGCTTATTAAAGTCCAGCATGTCGAGGAAACTCTCACCAACGAGAATTCCTGTCTTACCAGCACCTATCAATTCCCCGATGTCTGTGCCGGCATAGCTTGCACCTGGTCTGCCAAAGCCACCAACTAATTCCAAGTCTTTGTCGGCAAGCATTGCCT
>JAKFVJ010000086.1 GCA_021732245.1 Candidatus Obscuribacterales bacterium
TGTATAGCTTTAAGTGCTGTTCTATCTGATTGGCAGACATGCCCTGCAATTTTTTGGTCATAAGGCTGCTGAAGTCTTTGGCGGCATAAGGATCACCCTTGCCTGCAATTACTGGTGCGGTTGCGGAAATTGCCGGATCAGCTTGAGCCGGCAAAGCAGCAACTATACTTCCGGCAGCCATAGCGCCCATCAAGAGCACTTCGCGTCTGGTAATTACTTCCTTGTCGGTAACTTCATAGTTTCCAATGATCTCGTTATTTTGAGATGTCATTTCCTTCTCCTCTGTAAAGCCGTTGCTGTAATGCCAGCATATACGCTTAAGCATAGAAAAGCTGTGGTTTTTTTCATTAAAAGCGAGAGGCCAAGAGAGTCTCGCTGAGTAATGTTTTACGAACAAAATTCAATTTTTTAAGGCGCAGTCTGCCCTTTAATAGCCTCCAAGAACTTATTATTCTTATGGATAGCTTTTGTTACAGAAGCTCATGGCGTCCATACCCTTTTTGACAAACTCCACAGGATAAGAATGATGTCTGCAACCAAGATCCCAAATCAGTCCAAGCCAGAGGCTAAATCAGATGCAAAGCCTGAGCCTAAAGTTTCAGTGAGACCATCGGCCAGCAATAGCTTAACCGTGCGTCTGAAAATCAAAAATGTACCCGGCATGCTTGGACGAGTAACTTCTCTTATCGGCGATATTGGCGGTGACATCGGTGCAATCGACATTGCCGGATTTGAAAAAGACAGCATCATTCGTGATCTGACTATTTCGGTACGTGATTCGGATCATGGCGACGACCTCGTGAAGCAACTAGAGGCTCTTGATGGTATTACCGTTGTTCATATTTCCGACAGAACTTTCTTAATGCACTTGGGCGGCAAGATTCGCGTCACCAACAAAGTGCCTCTGACCACTCGTGATGATTTGTCGATGGCATACACGCCAGGTGTAGCACGCGTTTGTATGGCGATTCACAAAGAGCCGGAAAATGTCTACAAGCTCACTATTAAGCGCAACACTGTAGCTGTAGTTACAGATGGCACTGCTGTGCTTGGTCTGGGCAATATCGGACCAGAAGCAGGCTTGCCTGTTATGGAAGGCAAGGCAATGCTTTTCAAAGAATTCGGCAAAGTAGATGCGTTTCCAATTTGTTTGGCTACGCAAGACACTGAAGAAATTATCCAAGCAGTCAAACACATTGCACCTGTCTTCGGCGGCATCAATTTAGAAGATATATCCGCTCCACGTTGTTTTGAAATTGAAGAACGCTTGAAAAAGGAATTGGATATTCCTGTATTTCATGATGATCAACACGGCACGGCAGTTGTTGTTCTTGCAGCCGTAATTAACGCTTTGAAGATTGTCAAAAAAGAAATGTCCAAATTGAAAGTTGTTGTTTCAGGCGTTGGCGCAGCCGGTGTTGCTTGCTCCAAGATATTGATGTCGGCTGGTGTGAAGAACATCATCGGTTTTGATAGATCAGGGGCAATCTACAAAGGTCGTGTCGACAACATGAACTACATGAAGGACTGGTTTGCCGATAACACCAATCCAACTGGTTTAAAGGGTTCAATTGAAGAAGCGCTGGATGGAGCAGACTTGTATTTAGGCTTGTCCGGTCCAGGCACAATTGAAGCCAAATGGCTTTCCAAAATGGCTCGTGATCCAATTGTGTTTGCCATGGCTAACCCTGTTCCGGAAGTTATGCCGGAGGAAGCTGCTCCGTATGTCCGCATCATGGCTACAGGACGTTCTGATTATCCGAACCAGATTAACAATGTTCTGTGCTTCCCGGGAATTTTCCGCGGCGCCCTGGATTGTCAGGCCAGCGACATTAATGAAGAGATGAAACTCGCCGCTGCGCACGCCATAGCCAATGTTATTGCTCCTAATGAGCTTAATGAGGACTATATCGTCCCAGGCGTCTTTAATCCTAAGGTTGCTGAATCTGTTGCCGAGGCTGTTGCCTTAGCGGCAATTAAGACAGGCGTTGCCCGGAAAACCAAGCGTAGTCACGCTGACGAGGAATATTAGGCATCCTTGACCGTTATCAAGGGATCAACTAAGGTAGAAGTTGGGGCTTCCTCACTACCTTGGGTGTATTTCGATGGTCAGATGGATAGAAAAGGTTCGCCGGCGCCGTGAAGAAGAAAGACAGGAGCGCGAGGCTCAGGAGAAGGAAGAGCGCAAGAAAATTCAGGATTTAGAAAGGCGCCGGAAAAAAGATTACGACATGCGGCGTGATTACGCCGAACGCCTGCGTAAGGAAATTACTGAAGAAAAGCGCCTAAAAGAATATGCCGAGCTTGAGGAATTAGAAAAGCGCCGCCAACAGGAAGAACAAGAACGCGTCGTAGCGAAATACTACGATTCGTTGCCTGCTGATGTGCAGTCTGATATTGATCAATTGGCTGAAGAAGACTTATTTGACTTTTCCAAACTAGAAAAACTCAATAAACAACATCCAAACGATCAACAACAATCTATTTAATTAGTGGATCTAGTTAGTTTCAGTCGCTGTGTTGTCCACAAGCGGCTCTTCTTGTTTGTTGTATTCACCAGGAAGTAAATCCGGCTCCAGACGCTGTCCCTTATTACGGCGTTGTCTGTGGCGGTTGAGCACTTCAGCAAAGAAAAGTGCCATAGCAATTACTGCTCCGCCCAAAGCCAGCAAGTAGTGTTCTTGGTTAACCAGATGCGCGGCAACAAGTCCAAGTAATCCGGACATACCGTAGATCAAGTATGCGGTCATCTTCTGAGAAAGACCTGCTTTCAACAAGCGGTGGTGAATATGCTCTGCGTCAGGGGCGAAAATGGACTTGCCTTTTGATAAGCGGCGTACCACAGCCCACGAAGTATCAAGGAGCGGGAAGAATAAAATGAGCCAGACAATAATAAACGTCGGCACAATTAGTGTGACTGCAGTTGCTCCTTTTAAGACACCTGTTATTGAAACTGCACCGAGGATAAAGCCGGCAAGATAGGCTCCGGAATCACCTAAAAAGATATGAGCCGGATTGAAATTCCAGCGTAGGAAGCCCAAGAGTGCGCCTGCTAAAACTGCGGCAATTAATGCAGCATATGGCTGGTCAATATTTACGGCAAGCGCAACAGCCCACATGGTTAATGCAGATATGAGTGAAACACCTGCCGCCAACCCGTCCATGCCGTCAATTAAGTTAACGGCGTTAGCAATAGCAACTAACCAGAATACGGTTAAAGGCAGGCTCCACATACCTAATTCAATTGGCACGCCACCTTGCAGGTGGAATATTCCTAGATCAAAATCAAAAGTAGTTGGAATTGGTATTGACTTGATGCGCACACCTAGTGAGTAGGCAGCACAGGCAGCCAAGACTTGCACAGCGAGTTTTATTTTGGCTGGAATTGACTCAAGATCATCAAGCAGTCCAAGAACAAAGATAATGGTGCCGCCCACAGCAATACCGGCAAGACCACCTTGTTTGGGAAATCTGCCGCAAATCGCCACAAGCATGGTAAAAGTGACAAAAATACTTATATAGATAGCAACGCCGCCAAGACGCGGAACAGGAATTTTGTGAATTCTTCTTTCTTCTCCTGGTTTATCCATCAAGCCAAGGCGCATCGCGCGTGCGCGAATTTCAGGTGTCAGCCACCAGCTCATGGACAAGGCAATTAGAAAACCGGAAATTTGTGTTTGATTTAGCTGTTCGTGGGCGCCATAAAATATCCAGGCTATGCCAACTGCAAATAATAGAAACTGGCAGAAGCGAATAGCCATATTAGATGTTGCCTGTCCTCACGTTGATAGCTGTTTGAATTAGCGGGATACCGATGCCAAATTGCCCTTGTAGAGAGGAAACTTATTGCAGAGATCCGCAACAGTTTTCAAAACTTTTTCTTGAACTGCCGGATCGTCAGGATTCTTCAGACAATCAGCAATGCATTGACCAATGAGATCCATTTCCGCAACTTGCATGCCGCGAGTGGAAACAGCAGGTGTTCCTATGCGAATTCCGCTGGCAATATGCGGCTTTTGTGGATCATTTGGAATTGTATTTTTGTTCACAGTGATGTGCGCACTTTCCAGAAGGGCTTGTGCTTTTTTGCCTGTGCTGTTGACACTGCGCAGGTCAACCGTCATTAAGTGGTTGTCGGTGCCACCGGAAACTATGGCAAGACCATTTTTCACCAAAACTTCCGACAAGCGTTTGGCATTGTCGACAATGTTTTGCTGGTACGTCTTAAATTCAGGTGCCAGGGCTTCTTTAAAAGCAACAGCTTTTGCAGCGATGACATGCATTAATGGTCCGCCCTGCAGTCCGGGAAATACCGCTTTGTCTATTGCCTGAGCAAATTCTTCCTGGCACATCACGACACCGCCTCTTGGTCCACGCAATGTTTTGTGGGTGGTGGTGGTGACAAAATGGGCATGAGGAAATGGATTCGGGTGAAGCCCTGCGGCAACGAGACCTGCGATGTGGGCAATATCAGCCATTAAATATGCGCCGACTTCATCGGCTATCTTGCGAAACTTTGAGAAATCAATGATGCGAGGATAGTTGCTTGCTCCGCACACAATCATTTTTGGTTTGTGTTCTTTGGCAAGTTTAATAACTTCGTCGTAATCAATGCGGCCGGTTTCAGGATTGACACCATAACTTACGATGTTGAACCACTTACCGGAAAAATTTACCGGTGATCCATGTGTCAGGTGTCCGCCTTGATCAAGTGCCATGCCTAAAACAGTATCACCGGGGTTGAGCATGGCAAAGAAGACTGCCATATTCGCTTGGGCACCGCTGTGTGGTTGCACATTGGCATGTGGAGCGGACAAAAGCTTCTTGATGCGATCTATTGCAAGGACTTCTGCCTCATCGACAAATTCACAGCCGCCATAGTATCTCTTGCCCGGTAGTCCTTCGGCATACTTGTTGGTCAAAACCGAACCAAGAGCCTCTAAAACTGCTTCACTAACGAAATTCTCGGAAGCTATAAGTTCTAGTCCGTTTTGCTGTCTACCTAGCTCCTTTTGGATAGCTTGGTATACCTCTGGATCGGTATGCTTGAGATAAGACACCGGCAATCTCCTAAAGTAAGGTTTTTTAGCGACGTTTCTATAGACAGATATTTTAGCGCTTATCCGCCACAGCAGTGCACTTGTTGGCCCGGAAAATTTCTACTATAGAATGTCATTTAAAGGACATAAGAACAAAATCGTAAAAGCATTCCACCTTCGCAGAACCCCAAAAGGAAGACACTAGATGTCAGTATCAGCCTGTAAAACCAATCGCAGCAAGCATTTCCAGCGACTTGACCTTGCGACTAGCACGATGTTCGATGTATTTTTCCAATAATCGTTGAGCGGCTGTTACCGATTGCCGGATGGCTTGCACGCCTAAATCAGGCGCCTCCAAGCCTTGGGAAGCTAAAACCAGGTTTTTCCAGACTTTAGGCGTAATCTGAATGGCAGCAGTAAGCTGGATATATTCTTCGTCAGCATTCAAATTTGAGCGTTCTTTCACTAGCGAATGCGTATGCGTTTGGTGGCATTGCTGACAGGCGATACCACCCAATTCCTTGTCAAATACCGACAAATTCATATCGGTTAGAATTTGCCGGCAAATTATGCAATAAGTTAACTCCGGGAAATAACCAAGAAACTGCATCAAAGCAAGCTCAAACTTGAGGCAGAGCCAAGTGGAGTCGTCGTCTGCTTCGGCTTGCTTCTGCAGAGACTCAGCCAAGAAATCGAAGTAGGACAGTGACTCTTCTGAAAGTCCTTGTCCAAAAATTTGGGTCAATTCAGCATAATAGAGAGAATAAGATAGTCTCAACAGGTCATGGCGCAACCGGCTAAAGTTTTCAATCCCTTCAGCTTGAGTGATGATATCCAGGCTACGGCCAGTTGATACTAAAAGCCGATTGATATTGAGTACTTCGGCGCGACCGGCAATTTTTGAGCCCGGTTTACGCGCACCCTTGGCTACAGCCTTAATCAGACCGCGCTCGGCTGTGAACAAGGTTAGAAGCTTATCCGATTCACCTAGGTTGAAGCTGCCAACATTGATGGCATTTACTGTGTAAGTGGGCATAGATAGTCATTTTACGCTGCATCGGGCTTTTTGATCCGGTACGGCGTAGGGGCGCATTGCATGCGCCCTCTTCATTTCAACCTAGTGCATCAGGCCAAGACCAATGGCAACAGCACCAAAGATAAGCCTGTAAACGACAAATACCCAGGTCGAGTGCGAGCGTAGATATTTAAGCAACCAATGAATGGAAAGGTAACTTACGACCAGAGAGGTAATAAGACCAACAAGTAGCGAACTCATGCTGTCGTTTGTTAGTCCTTGTTTGGTTAGTTCATAAAGCTCTAAGAGTCCGCTTAAAGTAATTGCCGGAATGCCTAAAAGGAAACTGTAATGCGCTGCATCTTCGCGCTTCATGTTGAGAAGCATCCCTACAGTCATTGTCGAGCCGCTTCTGGAACAGCCTGGTATCAAAGCCAATGCCTGACCTAGACCAACTAGCAGTCCATCCTTAATAGTCAAAGACTCCATACCGCGCTCACGCTTGCCTTTCATTTCTGCAAGGAGCAAAAGCAGTCCCATGAAAATTGCAGCACCACCAATTACAAATAGCGAACGCGCCGGTCCATCATTTTGTTCAAGCACTGACTTAAACAACAATCCCAGAATGCAAATAGGCAATGTACCTATAAGCACCGACAAAGAAACCTGCAAATCATGATCGGAAAAGTTACGTTGTCCTATAGCTTTGAGTGAGCCAAAAGCAAGTTGCAACAAGTCCTTCATGAAGTAAGTAATTACGGCAATGACAGAACCCAATTGAATGACAGCTGAATAAGCAACGCCTGGATCTGCCCAGTGGAATAGTGCCGGTACAACGCGCAAATGCGCTGTGCTGCTGATTGGCAAAAACTCCGTTAATCCTTGAACAATACCAAGTACAACAGCTTCCAGAAGTGACATTGTTTTCCTTTAGTTTTTCAATCTAATTTTCAGAATTGGATGTTTTTTTGACAAACTTGGTATCAGTTTTGCCGCCCTTCATCCAGCCGGCAAGACCGGACGACATATTTCCCTTGTCGGCAGTTTCTTCTTCGTCAGCCCCAAGAGAATTCAAAAGATTTTCAAGCAAATCTTTTTGTTTGGGTTCTAATTCAACAAATTCAAAACCGGCATCAGCACGATTGGCAAGCCAGTTGTAGTCGGTGCGCACTGTGCGGCATTTTGCTTCAATTTGTCCAAATTTAGTCTTGAATGAAATATTGACACATTCGCCAACCAACAATTTCTGTAAGGCTTTGTCTTCCGATTCAAGAGCAATACCGCTGAATGAGATATTGCGCGAACTTGTTTTAATCGCTCCTTGCTCTTTTTCTTCGCGCTCTAAAGAAACAGGACAAACAAATGATTTACGCGTAGCTTTACGTCTTTGCTGAATTGGGGTGAATTTTGGATTGGAAATTTCCGAGGCTGTCGAGCCGTCAATGATTTTCTCACCAACAACTTTGGCCGACCACAAACCATTGAAGACATTTTCCTGATAGTTGCCGACTAAATAAATGACGCTGCCTACAGGGGGGTGTTCTTTTCCTTCACGCGCATTGCGCACGACGACAAAAAAGCGTGCGCCCTCTTTGGCAAGGATGTTCGCGCGACCGAATCCCACGTTGCCATTAGGGAATTCGACCTTTACTTTAAATGAATCGCCAACCTTGAACATATTAGTTACATTATCGCATTTTTAACGAAATTCCACTTCAGGCACTGACCCAATTTCTCCGTCAGAATATCCCTTTGTAAGGGCGCATTGCACGCCCGTTATACGCGCCCACTCGCGCGCTCTCTTGAGGACTTATCCAAATGGCTATCCAAACAAAAACCATTACCATCGCTCACAGCCCTGATTCCGACGACGCTTTCATGTTCTATGCCCTGGCAAAGGACAAGATTGCTACTCAAGGACTGGAAGTCAAGCAAGTCTTGAAGGATATTCAAAGCCTCAATGTGGACGCAATAAATAAGACTTATGAGGTCTCGGCAATATCTTTTGCCGCCTACCCGCTAGTGGCGGACAACTACGCGCTCATGCCATGCGGCGCCAGCATCGGCTTCAAATACGGTCCGATGATCGTTGCCCGTAAGCCCATGACCAAGGAAGAATTGCAGAAGGCAAAAGTAGCAATTCCAGGCAAACTAACAACAGCCTATCTCTATTTGCAAATCTATCAACCAGGACTTGATGTTGTAGAAATGCCGTTTGATACCATTCTGGAAGCTGTAAAAAATGGTGACGTGGATGCAGGTCTAATCATTCACGAAGGTCAATTGACTTATCAGAATTTGGGTCTTACTCAAATTGTTGACCTTGGTCAGTGGTGGTTTGACTTAACGGGTCTGCCATTGCCATTGGGCGGAAACGTTGTCCGCAAAGATTTGGGCATGGAGACAATGAAGCAAGTGACCAAGCTTCTCAAAGAAGCAATTGTCTTCGCGCTTGATCACAGAGCAGATGCACTGGAATACGCTTTGACCTTTGCACGCGACATGGATAAGATACTAGCCGAAAAATTTGTTTGACTGT
>JAKFVJ010000304.1 GCA_021732245.1 Candidatus Obscuribacterales bacterium
ACGAGCAGCGTCAAACAGAACGACTGAAGAAATTGCGCGCTCGCCGCGACAACCAAATGGTTGAACAGTCGCTGGAGAAATTAAAAGCCGGCGCGAAGGCCGGGGAAAATTCATTCCCGCTTTTGCTGGATGCTGTTAAGACTTATGCCACGGTCGGTGAAATCTCACAGGCATTGAAAGAAGTCTGGGGAGCTTATCGCGAACCGGCAGTATTTTAAGACGAAAGGACTGACGACTTGATTCGCTTCGAGAAAATAGTAATTCTCGCCTTACTTGCAGTTTTCTCTTGCTCTAGTTCGCACGCCGCCACCAAGGAATCACGTGCTCACGCGGAGAAAGGCATCGCCTTTTACAGCCAAGGCAAATACGATGCGGCAGCAGCGGAATTTCGCAAAGCTTTGGCAATTGATTCCAAAAGCGTGGATTACCATAACGACTTAAGCGCGGCTCTCAAAGCGCAGGGCAAGCTAAATGAAGCGATAAGCGAAGCCAAAACTTCAATCAAGTGCGCGCCAAGTCGTGCAATAAGTCACGCCAACCTCGCAAACTTACTATTTGAAGCAAAACAATATCCTGCAGCAGAAGCTGCTTACAAACAAGCGATAAAGCTTTCTCCGAAAAACGTCCAGTTCCACACCAATCTTGGTTTGTGCCTGAAGTTGGAGAACAAATCCGCCGAAGCCGAAAAGGAATATCGGGAAGCTCTTAAGCTAAAACCAAATGACACCGACGCATCAGTACATTTAGCAACGTTATTGCGTGACAAAAAAGACAAGAAATACAGAGACGAAATTGAGAAACTCGCCCAACAAGCTGTAAAAAATGCGCCAAAAGATGCAGAAGCCCATTTGGCACTAGCAAATGCGCTCAAAGATAATCACAAAGATACAGCTGCAATTAAAGAATACGAAGAGGCTCTGAAATTGAAGCCTAATCATCCAAGCGCAGCGAAAATCAAAGAGTTTATTGACTTTCTTAAAAACCGCCCGGACTCTCGAATATAGAAAATGGCAGCAAATACATCCACTGATCTTAAATATGACCGCTTATCAATAGTGCCTCTTGGTGGACAGAGTGAGCTCGGTCAAGTGCTGTGGATGATTAGTTATGCCGGAGAGATTCTTTTGGTGGATGCCGGAGCCGCATACCCATCTGAGGATATGCCTGGCGTAGACTTGCTTCTGCCGAATACAAATTTTTTGGAAACACACCAAGATCGCATCAAAGCATTGTTACTCACGAATGGGCATGAAGAACATTCAGGCGGCGTGTCTTATCTTCTTAACCATTTGAATATCCCTCAAATTATGGGTCCACGATTTGTCACAACCCTTGTTTCACAAGGACTGAAAAACTCCAATAACACCGCCATCGAAACTGTCGAGATGAATCATCCATATCAGATAGGCAATTTCGAAATTGAGTGGATTCGCGTCAATGACGCCATTGCCGATGCTTGCGCTTTGCGTATCGGCACACCGGAAGGCGACATCATCTACACGTCAAGCTTTAAGCTCGATCAAACCCCGGTTGATAACAGGCTTCTGGATTTCAATCAGTTGGCAAAGCTTGGTGATGAGGGCGTTCTCTTACTAATTAGCGATTCGTCCGGCGTAGAAGCTGCCGGCTATACCGCATCAGAAAAGATAGTCGGACCCAATCTGGAAAAACACATCGCAAATGCAAAAGGACGCGCCGTTGTTGTGCTTCCAGGGACTAACACGCACCGTTTACAAATACTGTTTGATCTTGCCCAAAAGCTCAATCGCAAAGTTGTACTTTACGGCGACACACTATTGCAAACAGCCGTTGTCGCTGTAATTACAGGCAATCTCACTTATGACCGCAAAATAGAATCCAGTTTGGAAGACATCAAAAAACTCAAAGACAACGAAGTCTTGATTGTAGCCACCGGTCCCGAAGGCGATGCCTTCAAAGCGCTCCATAATTTGGCTTATGACAAATACGACGATGTCAAACTGAAGGCAGGAGACACTGTTGTCTACAGCTCTGATATTACGCCGGGAAGATCCAGGCAGATGGCTATGGTATTAGATCAATTTTTGGCTCGTGATATTCATGCAGTACACGGCACTCGACAAAATGTTCATGTCTCATCCCACCCGGCACAAGAAGACTTGAAGTTTATGCTTTCCATTATCAAGCCGCAGTTATTTGTGCCGGCTTTGGGCGAAGGTCGCCACATAATGCAACATGCACAATTAGCCATTGACTGGGGAATGCCGCCCGAATCGGTTTTCCCTCTGCAAAATGGCGAGATTTTGGAAATCTACGACGGTAATGCAAGCGTCGGAAACGAAATTGAAGCGACAGGCGTGCTCTATAATCGCGATCAGGGAGAGAGAGTCACCACATTCTCGGTCAAAGAACGGATAGTGCTCAGCATCGAGGGCGTAGTTACAATTGGCATTGTTGTTGGAACAAATAGAGATTTACTTTCCGGTCCAACCATAGAGGCAAATGGTTCGGGATTCTTACGTTCGGAAACATGGCAAAAGGTCAAAACAGATCTGCACAAGGCGGTGCTAGATGCGCACGCTTTTTGGCGAACAACAAAAGACCCGGATATGAGTTCGCTACGCAGCCAAGTACGCGAAGTAGCAAACAAGACAATACGTGGGCAATTACAATCAAAGCCTGTCGTACAAGTGCTTGTACACGAACTAGCCACAGGCTAACGAGTTCCCTCTGTCGTAGTTCCCGGTCTTCGTCATCCTGAGCACCGCGAAGGATCTCGCGTGTTAAAGACGGAGATTCTTTGAAAAGGGCGCATGCAATGCGCCCCTACAAATGAGGATGACAAAAGGCGTCTTACCAACCGCCGCCGATGAAGATGGCGTTACCTTCGTTCAATAGGACGCCGCTTGTTTCAGCCGGTGCTACGGTGACCGGTTGCGACCAGAAAAGTGTCAATCCGGGCACCTTACGGCTACCGGCTATCCACCAGGCTCCAGCTTGCACTTCGGCGAAGCCTTCACCATTTTTATCTATCGTGATTTGCACCGGATCAATGCCATGGCGAGCTGATTCGTTTTCTAAATCTGCGTGCTTCTGGTTGTATTCGTGAAGCACTGACGTGTAACGCATCATACGTGCATTTTCTTCAGCATTGATACGCTCACACTGAGTCTTCACGTAAGGCACCATCTTGTGTATCCACGGATACACGGTAAAAATCGAATGCGGTACGCTTTCACCGGTGCGCTTTTGCGCAGCTTCCAAAGCATGCTCCCAGCGAAAGCCAAACATCGGATATGCGTATTCTCTAGAGCGTCGATTGTTATAGCAGCACTGCATCAAATAGTCTTTGATCTGCCCATCATTAGTCGGCAACGGTTCTGTTCTTGCCTTTAATTCCGGTGGCTTTACTGGATACGGATAGGCAGTGAGTTTATCTTGCGGATTTTTGTTGTACTGAACATTGATGCGTACTCTAAGCACAGCATTTTTAGGCTTGTGCTGTTCGGTATCGACAAGAATATCCAGTCCATCGATATTGATTTCGCTAGGCGTATTTATGTGCTCAAAGCCGGGCATAGACTTGTTGCCCGACGGCGTCTGCGCAGCAAACACCGGTGCGGACACCTGAACGATGAGCGCCAAACTTATTAGTTTTGCAAGTCCTAGTTTTTTCATGCCTAGATCCTTCACTTGGGGCGTCCGCGACTCCCGCCTGACAGCCCACCTATTGTAGAGCTAGCAAAGGGGTTTTTCCCTAGATATATTTCATGAAACCAGCGAACCCCTTAAGGCCCATGGGTTTGCGGCTTCTATGCGTACGTTAACCAATTTGCCAATCAGGCTATCGTCACCCACGAAGTTAACAATTTTGTTGGTTCTGGTCCGCCCGCTGACCCTCTCCGGGTTTCTTTGGCTGCGACCTTCAACAAGCACCTCGCAGACAGTATCCAGACAACGCTTATTGCGACGGTGTGAAACTTCCGATACGACCGTGTTCAAAAAGCGCAGTCTTTCATTTTTCACTTCTTCCGGCACCTGATCGGGCCAATTAGCGGCAGGTGTGTGTGGACGCGGCGAGTAAGCTGCCGTGTTGACCGCATCAAAACACATCTCTTCCACTAAATTGACTGTGTTCATAAATTCCTGATCTGTCTCACCGGGAAAACCAACAATAAGATCACTTGTTAGTGCCGCATCCGGAATGCGATCGCGAACTTGGCTTGCTACTTTTCTATAAAAATCAACATTGTAGCCACGTGCCATACGTCGCAGCGTTCTATCGTCACCAGCCTGAATGGGTAAATGAAAGTATTCGCAAGCACTAGGAACTTTTGCTACGGCATCAATAATTTCCGGGTTTAGATCGCGTGGGTGACCGGTGAGAAAACGAATTCGTCTGATGGCGTCTTGTTCACCAATCATTTCGATCAAATGTCCAAGATGTCGAACAGGATCCAGATCATGCCCGTAAGCAGTGACATTTTGTCCAAGCAGTGTCACTTCCTTATAGCCCGCATTAGCCAGTTCATTTATCTCTTGCAAGATTACATCAGGCGTGCGACTTTTTTCTCTGCCGCGTACATAGGGAACAATGCAATAAGTGCAGTTGTAATCACAACCATAAATTACAGACACCCATGCACTGAAATCATTTTGTCTAATTACAGGTGTCTCCGGCAAATCATCCGGCAATTCTGTAAACAACTCAGCAATGCGCTCGCCTTTTTCTGCCTGCAAAACCAAATCAGGAAGTCTATGTAAATTGTGCGTGCCAAAAACCAGATTGACATAAGAGCATCTCTTCAAAAGATCTTCGCCCATGTCTTGCGCGACACAACCTCCCACTGCAATGAGCGTGCCATCTCTTTTGTGTTTGTTCCAATGACCTAGATAACTGAATACTTTGTCTTCAGCACCTTCACGAATTGCGCAGGTGTTGAGTATCATCAAGTCAGCATTTTTTTCGTTGTCTGTTTGCGCGTAGCCAATTTCGTCGAGCAAACCAAGCATATGCTCAGAGTCAGACTTATTCATCTGACATCCGAATGTTTCAATATAAACTTGCTTGCCAGCCACAGTTTAGTACCGGCTCAGGAGCTGTTCTCTTTCTTTGATGCGCTCAAGCAGATTTTCACAGGAATTGCGAATCCATTCCATCCGTCCCTCATGTGAGGACGGCACTTCGTGCTCTTCATGGATTTTCGGGTAGATCACCTCGGCACTGCCGTCGTGATTGTGATCCACGTACATCGTAAATTTCAACATGTCCCGCCCCGCCAATAGGCTCACCGGATATCGCCAAGTTATAACTCATGGCCGGTAAGTCAGTCATTATATCGCCTCAAAGATAAACGCACACTCATTATGCGACTCTCATTCGATTGTCAGGCGCTCGAGGTAATTCTTGTGAATGGCTAGAACACAGCGCAACAAGGGGTCAGCAAAGGGCTCACTGAGAGGCTGAAGAGAATGTCCGTGAAATAACAAAAAGTTATTCGCCATGAGAAATTCTTTCGTCTCTCTGCCACAGCCATCTATTAGAACTGCCTTGACTCTATTTTTCTCGATAAGGGCACTGGCACCGGCCAATATTTTCGTCTCATGCCCTTCAGCATCCAATTTAATTACTAGAGAATCACTTGCGAAAGTAAAACTATCGAGACGTCTGCATTTGATTGTGTGTTGTTTGTCTAGAAGCTGTTTCATTCCGGAATGTTGCAGTGGTGCAAATGCGCCGGATGTTACACCCTCACAAAAAATCATTTCTTCTTCAGCATCGGATAGACCTAATTGATATAACTCAGCATCTTTTCCTGCCATTGTCTTTGTCAATCGAACAAACGTGTCCGGATTTGGTTCAAAGGCGTAGATTTTTACATCAGCAATACTATTCACACGTGACAGCACCGAAGAAAACAAACCCACATTGGCACCAACATCAATAAACGCATCGCCTTTTCTCAGCAGCAAAGCAAGATTTATAAGTGGCCCGGTTTCGTCTCGCAGCAGCGCACACATCTGCACGAAATCATACGCACGTATGCAACCAATCTCTTGTCTGCTATTTACGTAGAGTGGCGAACCAAAGAGATCTATCGTCTTGTCGTATTCAGGCACAAGCAAACTCGTCAACAACGAACGTAACTTCGGCCGATTGAGGATGTGCTTGTAAAAGATGTTGTAAATCAGTCGCTGCATTAAGGCAACATGATATAGCAGTTATGGTTGGACTTCAACATCAACTATATCTTCGTGCGGTGCGCTTTTTGCTGCAGTTTTCGCTGCGCTTTCGCCTGCCTCTTCAACAACTTCACCTTGTACGGTATGTTCAGCTTGCTTTGCCCATGGACGATCGCGCCATGAATTGAAGGCATCGCCGGCACCGCCTGCCTTCGGCTTGAATTGACTGGCTCCATCTTCAAGCAGCCCGGCAACTGAACCTGCTTCACCAGCAGCGCCAGCACGCCCAAAGCGTCCAAGTCCTTTTAACGGTGCCAGCAACATAACGGCTTGTGCCGCAGTTTGCCCAAATGTTCTTGGATCTTTTAGATATTCTCCAGCTCGTCCTATGTCTGCACCAATATCAGGAGCGCCGCCGTAGTAGTTGGCTGCAGTTGCTATTGGATCAATCACAGCATGAGCAATATCACCAGCAGTACCCAACGGTGTTACCGCCGTTCCAATACCTCTAATTAACATGTCGCGCATGGCATGTCCTGCATAATCGGTTGGAGCGATTGGTCCGAATACTTGATTCATTGTTTGCTCAGTTGCGTTTTCCGCCTGTTGCACTATTGCATTTTCAGGTCTGTGCGGTGAAACCAGGTTTGCTAAACCTATGACAGCGTGAGCAACTTCACCGACAAATCCTGATACTGCCTGTTCAGCCGGTTTGAGAAAATCCGGAGTAATTTGGTTTATGGCTCCATCAATTGCTTGACCAATACCGTCAACAACTCCCATCGCTTGGCTGTGCATCCTCTGATCTCGTTCTGCCACCGACATTTTCATGGGATCGGGTGGATTCACATCTTGCGGTTCACCTGTGTTCGCAAATGCATTACCTTGCATTCTAAGCTCAGCCTTTTCTTGCGCTGAGTATGAGGACGTTTCTCGTTGTGCCTCTTTCTTCTCGTTGCCGTTCGCATCATAGTGAGAGACATATTTCTTGTCGTAATTGACAAATTTAAATTCACCATCTTTGCCGACAATCATTTGCCCGCGCATATGAGATTTGCCATCCATTTGATTCCATTGGTTAGGATCTTTCTTGTCTCGCTCCCACTGGTGACCGTTTTTGTCCGTGTACTTATTAAGGTGTCCTTGCTCATCGTAAGTAAACTTGCGAGACTTTCCATCCTCGTACTTCACTTCAGAAACGCGCTTATTTCCATTTGGACCATCTTCGAGTGTCGCGCCATTCTTCGGTTTATCCGAATGCATTTTGCTGAAGTCGCTAACAATTTCCGTCTTAGTCAGATGTCCTTTTTCCATTTGCTGCTGTGCCATGGCAATTGTTTGACCAGCATCAGTTGCTTTGTGCTCTGCGTGATCTTTATAAGCCTGTTCGGATGAAACCGTCAAAGTTTTGTTTTCAGGTTGCTTCGACTGTTTATCTAGCTTTTCATTTTGACTTTCGGCTGAACCCATAGCTCAATATATCTCCCTAAACCTTGACCGAATGGCGATTTGGACAACCCCATAATTTGATATACCCCTCGATGGCTCGTTTCTGGACAGATACGCGCAATGAAGAGACCAAAGTTAATTTTCTAGGCTATGTTCGATGGTTCGTAGGCGGCGCTTGTCTTTCCATCGGTGAGGCGATAGACCATCTCACTGTAAAACCGATATTTTTGGCTATTTATGCGCTCTAGCTGCGGCATCGCCTGCATTTCGGCTCTCAACAGCCCGAGCGGCAGGGCACTTATTCTGGTGACTTCTGCGGGATCAAGTCCAAAATTGCGAGCAAACGCGGCAATCTCCTGAGGCGTTAGCGGACTTTCGTCCACTTTGCCCTGGCGTTCCGGCTGCGGCTTCGGTTCAGCGGTCGGTGCCTGCGGAGCGGTGTCAACGGGCTGCTGCGTTTCCGGCTGCGGTCTCGGCTCAGCGGTCGGTGCCTGCGGAGCGGTGTCAACGGGCTGCTGCGTTTCCGGCTGCGGTCTCGGCTCAGCGATCGGTGCCTGCGGAGCGGTGTCAACGGGCTGCTGCGTTTCCGGCTGCGGTCTCGGCTCAGTTGTCGCCTCTGGTGAAGTCGTTGCTGCTGCCTGTGATTTTTCAAGAGAGTCTTGAGGCAAACCGGTGGCAGCGAATTGCTTGCCGGCAGCTTCAAGAGCAATTAAATTCTCTTTGCTGTACGCATCATATTTCTTTTGCGCATCAGTCTTTTCTTTTCCGTCCGCACCATAGTGCGAAACATAGTCCTTATCATGATTGATAAAGGTAAATGAACCATCCTTATCAACAATCATTTCACCATGCAAAACACTTTTGCCGTCCTGCTGCGTCCATGTGTCTGGCTCAGAAAATTTCAAAAGGTGCCCATCCCTTTCCT
>JAKFVJ010000143.1 GCA_021732245.1 Candidatus Obscuribacterales bacterium
GTCTTGTCCTGTGACCGGCAATTCCGGAGCATCGGGCTTCACCGACTTCTTAGCTGTAACCGTTTCTGCTTTTTCTTCCGCAAACAAATCTTTGATTTCTTGCTCTTTCCTGCGGAGCATTTTAAATTCATGGATCTTAGCGACGTTGTGCTCATCGATTTTTACTTGAATGGCATCACGATTTTCGGTGAGCTTGGACTCCACACCTTTTGCAGATTGAGAAATAGGATCAGCAAATGATTTGACCGCTCTGCCGAGTGGATTTCTTGTACTGTTCAATAAATTTGATTTAGCAACATCGAAACCAGGAAAGTGTTTGTCAATTACTTTGCCGGCAACATGCTCGCCTTTCATGCCAAGCTTGATGCCAACCAAACTGTCGAGTGCAAACATTCCATAACCGTCGCCCATTTTGTCTGCGGCTTTGTCGAGATCGGCGCGACTGCGCTTATTTACTGCGGCGTTAAAAGCTTCAATTCCTGGGGTGAGTGCATCTTTTACGAAAGACAGTCCCATTACAGTACCGACTATTGCTTTAACTGCTCCAGCCTTTGGTAGCAATGTGCGCATGCCGACGCCGATTAAAAATGCAGATCCGGCCTTAACTCCCGTTTCACCCCAGTGTTCAGGTGTCAGATCGTGAACAACAGCTTTACCGAAACCAACTGTAGATTTTGCCGCGCCTGATCCAAGTACGTAAGCAATACGACTGCCTGTTCCCATTACGCTGTCGTCAGTCAATGCGCTGTCGACTGTTTTGTTGACGGACTTGCCGACTTGGTCGCTTGATGATGTTAGATAGTCGAGTAATAAATCAGGTCCGGAGTCTGCAGTGTGTGGTGCTTTGCGCTTCTCTAATTGGTCTTGAGGAAAACTGGCTCCATCAATCGAATTACCCATTTGGAAAAGCCCTCCAGAGGCATTAAGTTGTTGCCAAGAAGATTAAACGACTTTCCTTTTATTGTCGCGGGGAAAACCCCACTGACATGGCTATTGTCCAACGGGTTTTATCTTGGCTAGTCGGAATGGGTACTTCCTCTGGCATAATTGTTTAGAAATTGTGTCAATTTAGAAATTGTAGAAATAGGATAAATTTCGTGCCCAATAAGATTGATGAAAAGATAGCCGACAGGATAAGAGGCACAGTTCTAGGTTCGGCCGTTGCTAATTCCATGGGCGGAAGCTGTATTGGGCTTACTCGCAGGGAAATTGTTGCCAGTCTTGGACCGCAGGGCATTCAAGATTTAAGCCCAGGTCTTTTGCGTAGTCATTTACCGGGGCACGAGCCAGGCACAATTTTGGCCGATACATATTTAGCTATGGCAATTGGTGATTCGCTAATTGCCGGCAAAGGCAAGTTTGACTCTGGTGATCTCAAAGGACGCCTCACAGGATTACTTGAGTCTGAGCCATTTTTGAAAGGCGCACCTGGTGCGCCGTGTTTAGCTGCATTGCGTCGCATGGCTGATGGCGAAGAACCGGTAAATGATAATTCGCCTGAAGCTTTGCATGATTCTGCTGCGGTGCGTGCGTATCTCATTGGCTGTTTGCCTGATACAAAGTCAGTGGTGGATATTGCAGTTGAACAAGCAAAATTGACGCACGCCGATAGTCGTGTTTGGGCTGCTGCTGCAGTCCTTGCTGAAAGTGTTTCCGGATTTATCAGTGGCAAGCGTCTCGATAACGAGCAAGAAGTTCGTGATTTTGTAAAAACAGAATTTGCTACTGCGCAAAAAATCGATGCGCGTTTTGCCGAGTATTGGGACGATGTTGCGCCCGATCTCGACTATATTCATCCGGCACATGAACTGCCCTATTCGCTCTTGAACATCGAGTCCGATGTTCAAGAAGCAGTACCGACTGCTTTTGGGATATTCCTCATATTTCGTCACAATTTGGAAGAAGCTTTGTGTGCCGCTGCATCTGCCGGCGGAGACACCGACACTGGATCAGCAATAGTCGGAGCACTAGCGGGTGCCTATCACGGAGCCTCTGCCATTCCGGAGCGTTGGCTAAAACAACTACCTGAGCGCAATAAGCTGGAAGCGGCTGCCGATCGGCTAATTGCCTTGTGGCAATAGTAAGGTTAATGCAAAATATAAATCTTTAAATGACAGATCGCTCAAGAACTAGTTAAATCGTCTATTCGCGCATTTTAAGCGGTAGAGGAATATTTATGCAGACTAATACGGCCACAAAAGAAGGAACCACAAAAATGGGAATGCTGGATGACAAGGTTGCCATCGTAACCGGCTCAGGACGCGGCATTGGTAGAGCTATCGCTACCTTGATGATGAAGCAAGGCGCCAAAATCGTCATTACCGACATCAATGAAGAAACAACCAAAACAACCGCTCAAGAGCTCAAGGCAGAAGGCGGAGATGTAATTGGTGTCCCATGTAACGTCACTCAAGCTGACAGCATTGAGAAGATGGTTGAAACGGTTCTTAACACCTGGGGACGTATCGACATTCTTGTAAACAACGCCGGTATTACTCGCGACGATCTATTTATACGTATGACAGAAGAAAACTGGCAGGCAGTTATCGACACAAACCTGACCTCAGCTTTCAAAGTAACAAAGCCTGTACTCAAGGCTATGTCCAAGCAGCGTTTTGGTCGAATCATCAATATTGCCTCAACAACTGGTGTTCACGGCAATGCTGGACAAGCCAACTATGCCGCAGCTAAAGCCGGTTTAATCGGATTCACCAAGACCATTGCTCGTGAATACGCTTCACGAAACATAACCTGCAATGCAGTTGCTCCAGGATTTATCGCGACTGATATGACCAAGGCGCTTGGTGAGGAAAAAATAAGCAAAGTTGTAGAGCACATTCCGCTAGGCAGAATGGGCACTCCAGAGGACATTGCCAGAGCTGTGGCATTCTTTGCCGGACCGGCGGAGTACGTTACAGGTCAGGTAATTAAGGTCGACGGTGGCTTGTATATCTAAGCTGGCGCCTATTCCATCGGTTTGTGAACGATGGTTTCAGAGTGTCACTACAGAGCCTTAGGGCATGCTATCCTATTGAGCCTCTGTTAAAGAGCGAACCAGGGTTGCTATAAAGCAATCCGCAACAAATTTTCGGACGGACATAAGGGGGTTTTAAGAACCAATGGAAGAGAAGGAAGCATTCGAGCGCGTAAAGAAAGTCACAGTTGCTCAACTTAACGTCAATGCTGACGAAGTAACCATGGAAGCTAGCTTCACTCAAGACCTGGGTGCTGACTCATTGGATACAGTAGAGTTGGTAATGGCTCTTGAGGAAGAATTCGGTTGCGAAATTCCTGATGAAGATGCCGAAAAAATCACCACAGTTGGTGAAGCAGTTAAGTACATTTCTGCCCACATCTAGGCAGTTATTGACACCATAATTTGCACACGGCCTCATCGAGAAATGGGGCCGTGTGTTTGGTGAATAAGGTAAGTCATGGACGAAAGAGTAGTAGTCACCGGATTGGGTCCGGTCTGCGCAGTAGGAACCGGCAAAGACGAATTCTGGAATGGAATTGTCTCTGGTAAATCTGGCGTTAGAAAAGTCACTTTGGTTCCTAAAGAGGAACAATCAGCTTGCAAGATTGCAGCTGAAATGACTGATTTTGATCCAACGCAATGGGTTGATCCCAAGAAAGCTAAGCGTATGGATCGCTTTATTCAGATGGCTATTGCAGCAAGTAAACTTGCAGTCGCTGATGCGAAGCTGGATATGGAACAAGAAGATCCTACTCGCGTTGGTGTCTGTGTTGGCTCTGGTGCAGGTGGATTTCAAACTTTAGAAAATCAATTTCGAGTCCTGCTTCAAAAAGGACCGGATCGCTGTTCACCATTCACAGTGCCTGCACTTATCGTGAATATGGCTGCCGGTTGGATTTCTATTTTGCACAAGGCAAAAGGACCAAATTCTTGCACAGTCACAGCATGCGCAACATCAGCCAATTCAATTGGAGACGCTGTCAGATTTATTCAACGCGGCGAAGCTGATGTAATGTTTGCCGGCGGCAGTGAAGCACCAATTACAACTCTGTGTATGGCAGGATTTGCTGCAGCAAGAACGCTTTCTACTCGCAATGATGATCCAACACGAGCAAGCCGTCCGTTTGATCGTGATCGCGATGGATTTGTAATGGGTGAAGGTGGTGCCATCATTATTCTGGAATCGCTCAGTCACGCTAAAAAGCGTGGTGCTCATATCTATGCAGAAGTTGCTGGTTTCGGTCTGTCAGGCGATGCCTGGGATATTGTGCAGCCTCCTGCTGATGGCGAAGGCGCAGCACGTGCCATGGTAATGGCATTAAAAGACGCGAATTTGAAGCCGCAAGACGTCAATTACGTCAATGCGCATGGCACATCAACAACGCTCGGTGATCGTGCTGAGACAACTGCTATTAAGCGCGTATTTGAAGAGCATGCGACAAGCCATAAGCTGGCTGTCAGCTCCACCAAGTCGATGACAGGACATCTTATAGGTGCTGCCGGAGCCATTGAGGCGATAGCCTCAATTCTGGCTATCCACGATTCCATTTTGCCGCCAACCATCAACCTGGATAATCCAGACCCCCAATGTGACCTTGACTACGTGCCTAACCAAGCGCGCAAGAATACCCCTGTAAATGTGGCAATGTCGAATAGCTTCGGCTTCGGCGGTCACAATGCCAGTCTGGTATTCAAGAAGTATGTAGGGTAAACTATTTACCACTCGTTTTTGTCATTCTGAGCGTTAGCGAAGAATCTGCCGCGAGTGAGTGAAGTTTAGCTGAGAGTAAAAATGACTGAGATAATCGGGTCCTCAATCAGTAAGCTAAAGCAAATGTTGGTGAACAAAGAGGTTTCCGCTCGGGAAATTCTCAAAGCGCACCAAGAACAAATCAATCGTCACGAAAAAGAGATTGATGCATTCAATTGCCTGACTGAAAAGCTGGCTGAAAAGCAAGCAGACGAAATTGATAAATTGGTGGCATCCGGTGGAAGTTTGCCTACCTTAGCCGGCATTCCCATTGCTATCAAAGACAATATCTGCATGAAAGACTACAAGACAACTTGCTCAAGCAAAGTGTTGGCAGAATTTGTGCCACCATATGACGCAACTGTAGCAAGCAAACTTTTGCAAGCCGGTGCATTGCCTGTCGGTAAAACGAATATGGATGAATTCGCTATGGGTTCATCGACCGAAAACTCGGCAAATAAGCTAACGAGAAATCCATGGAATACAAAGACTGTTCCTGGTGGATCATCAGGTGGATCAGCCGCAGCGGTCGCAGCTGGATTTTCAGTAGTTTCACTTGGTTCCGATACCGGCGGCTCAATTAGGCAGCCGGCATCATTTTGTGGTGTTGTCGGTATGAAACCGACATACGGCATGGTTTCAAGATTCGGTTTGGTTGCTTTTGCTTCCAGTCTTGATCAAATTGGGCCATTTGGTCGTTCGGTTGAAGATGTGGCGCATGTTCTTTCAACAATTGCCGGACATGACGCAAATGACTCGACATCTATTCAACAAGCTGCACCTGATTTTGTTGCTGCGCTTACTGGCAATATTTCCGGCATGAAAATTGCCGTTATCAAAGAATTTCTTGCAGAAGGAATTGACGCTGAAGTAAAAGAGTCGATTAATGCCGCTGCGGAAACTTATAGAAAGCTCGGAGCGCAAGTTGAGGAAGTATCAATGCCGAACTTCAAACATGCACTTCCTGTTTATTATTTGCTTGCAACAGCAGAAGCTTCAGCAAACTTGGCTCGCTACGATGGCGTGAAATATGGTCACCGTAATAAGGAAGCCAAAGATATTCTCTCTATGTATTACAAGACGCGTCAAGAAGGTCTAGGCGCTGAAGTAAAACGCCGTATCATGCTTGGTACATTCGCATTGAGCTCAGGCTATTACGATGCCTACTACAAGAAAGCCCAGCAAGTGCGCAGGCTTATAAAAGAAGATTTCGACAAAGCATTTGCCAAGTTTGATCTTGTCATTTGCCCAACTGCACCATCGACAGCTTTTGAATTTGGTTCTAAAACATCAGACCCGTTGAGCATGTATCTTTCAGACATTGCGACAATTCCTGCCAACTTGGCCGGCATTCCGGGAATTTCCTTACCATGTGGTTTCGACAAGGGCGGATTGCCGATTGGACTTCAATTATTAGGTCCGGCGCTGTCCGATGCAAAGCTATTGAATGCTGCGCATGCTTTTGAAAATGCCACTGAGTTTCACAAACGTCTTTCACCGATGCTGTCAAAAGTAACAGCATCCTGAACTTGTATTTGCGAGGAAATAGTTCTATGAACAAAGTAAGTTTTACAGCTGCAGTTGTAGCAGCTATTGTCGGCAGTCCGGCATTTGCTCAAGCCCCCGGTGACATTTTCAATGGTCAGCCGAGCATGATCCCAGGCACCGGTGCAGCTGAAAGCGCACTGAATCAAGCTGGAGCTGATCCCAGTAATTTTAAAGCCGGTGATTTTACCGACGACGAAAAGCGCATGCAACATAAGTACCGCGATAGCATCAAGCACGCCAAAGTACTTATTGATAAAGGCACAGCGATGATGGACCACGGTAAGAAAACAGGTAACGATAAAGAATTCAAAAAGGGCAAAATATTCAAGGAAATTGGTGAGCGCACATTCGGTGAATTGAATGCCAACAATCCATTCCCATTGCCGGGTGAGCAGTTACAGTCGGAAGCCAAGCAAGAAGCAACTGTAGCTGACGCTACTGCTTCAGAGGCAGCCAAACCTGAACCTGCCAAAGAACAAAAGGCTGAAAAGAAAGGGAAGAAGTCCAGATTCGGAATGCCTCACTTCGGCAAGAAGAAGGCAGCAACTCCTGCCGAGCCGGAGCCGTCGCAAACTTCTAACGATCAATAAAGGACTTATTGTCCGTAAGGGTACCACCAGGATTTAGCTTCGGTTTTGAATTCCCAGTGGACGTGCTTTGTTTCGCGGAATTCGTCTAGTCCTTCTTGACCAAGTTCACGGGCGCCGCCGCTCATCTTCATGCCGCCAAATGGTCCGGCGTAGTTGTCTGTTAGAGGATCGTTAATCCAGATTGTGCCGGCTTTAACTTCTTCCAGGAAGAGTTTTGCTTTTAGCGGATCGCTGCTTAATAGACATGCGCCTAAGCCGAAGACACAATCGTTGGCTAAAGCAATAGCTTCATCGAATGTTTTGTATTCCATGATTGGAATAGTCGGTCCGAAAGTCTCTTCTTTCATGATGAGCATTGAGTGGTCGACGTTTGCAATTACAGTCGGCTCGTAGAAGTAGCCTTTTGGCAGATGCTTGGGAATATTGCCGCCTGTCAAAACTTTGGCGCCTTTGCCGACTGCTTCGTCAACATGCTTCATGACTTTCTCGCGATAAGAGGCACCAATCATTGGTCCCATATCGGTTGTTGGTTCAATTCCGGCACCTAGTCTGAGGCTGTTTACGTGAGCAAGAAGTGCTTCTGTAAATGCCGGTGCTTTTGATTTTGGAAGATAAACTCGTTCTGTTGATGTGCAGACTTGGCCGGCATTTGTAAGAGCTGCATAGGCAAGTGCTTTAGCTGCCAATTCCGGATCTGCATCTTCGGCAATGATGAATGCGTCTTTGCCGCCTAGCTCTAAGTGCAACTTCTTCATCATTGGTGCAGCAAGTGATGCGATGCGCTGACCAATTTGTAAACTGCCGGTGAAGGCAATGACTGGAACATCCGGATGTAAGACTAGAGGCTCGGCAACTTCATTGCCGTAACCGGTAATTGTGCTGACTACACCTTCAGGGAAATGATCGAAACAGTGCTTTTGAATGTAGAGGCTGGAAAGTGGTGTCAGTTCGCTTGGTTTGATAATGACTGTGTTGCCTGCAGCAAGAGCTGGTGCAACTTTCCATGCCATTAAAAGCAAAGGATAATTCCAAGGAATGATACAGGCGGCAACACCATATGGCTCTTTGATAACCATGTTGAGCTGAGAGTATTCACCAGATGGCAAAACGCGCCCGCGTTCGTGACGTCCCAATTCAGCGTAATAGTCAAAGGTATTTGTCAGCCATTCAAATTCTTCTTCGTTTTCAGGAACTGGCTTGCCTTCTTCTAAGGTCAGAAGCCGAATAATCTCGTCCTTGTGCTCGCGCATCTTGGCGGCAGCTTCGTGCATCATGTGGCAACGCACATTTGCCGGAGTACGGCGCCAGGTGTTAAATGCCTCCTTGGCCTTTGCTACGAGCTTATTAGCGTCGTCAGCAGTTTGACGGGCTACTTCGTCCAATATCTCTTCTGTAGCAGGGTTTATGACCGGAATAGACTTGCTGTTGCCACGTGCCAACTGCGGATCTTGTGCTTGTTGAAGCGACATCTGAAACCCCTTTAATAGAGTAGATGGGCGAGCTATATAGAACCTAAATTATACCGCTAGATTAAACTTTAGTTGTCAGTACTGAATGTCTTTGAACTTTTTAGGGGGTAATTTCGTCTATAGAGTAGGGAGGCATTTCGTGGCACTAGATTGTATATACAACAATGTA
>JAKFVJ010000147.1 GCA_021732245.1 Candidatus Obscuribacterales bacterium
CTTTCAGCTGGCACTGGCAGCCGGGAGCCATCGACAGGCTGATGCCGCCCTGGGAGTCCGTGGAAGTAGTAAGTGCTGCTGATGTCCCTGGCGATGGTGTTGAGGCGACTCTGCGCGTAGGTGTAGGGCCCTTTAAATTAAATTGGGTCGCCCGGCATAGTGAGATTGTCCCAGGGCTTCAATTCACCGACGACCAGCGGCACGGCCCTTTCACGTCCTGGCGCCATCTTCATAAATTTGAACCGCTCACTGCTGACACGTGTACACTGGTAGACAGAATCGAATACGAGTTGCCTGCATCTTATTTGAGCGAACTGGTTTTAGGAAATTTTGTGAAAAGAAAAATTAGGCGCATGTTTAATTACAGGCATTCGGTGACTGCAGCAGATGTTAAGCTCTATAAGAATAGAGGAGGACGCATCCTCAAGGTGCTTGTTACTGGCTCGCATGGACTTGTGGGTTCACACCTGATACCGCTTTTGACATCACAAGGTCATCAGGTGACGAGGTTGGTACGTTCACATCCTTCCCCAGTGGACATACTCTGGGATCCTGATAGAGGGCAAATAGAAAGGGATAGACTAGAAGGCTTTGACGCGGTCGTTCACTTGGCCGGCGACAACATAGCCTCAGGGCGGTGGACGGCGGCGAAGAAAGCGTCAATTCTTGCAAGTCGGGTTCAGGGCACCAGGTTACTATGCGAAACACTCGCCGGTCTCAAGCATCCGCCCGAAGTTATAATCTCAGCCTCTGCGATTGGTTACTACGGACACAGGGCTGATGAAGTAATGACAGAGGATAGTGATCCGGGCCGAGGTTATCTCGCTGATGTCTGTAACTGCTGGGAGGCAGCTACAGCATCGGCTGGAGAGAAGGACATCCGTGTAGTGACTCTGCGCACAGGCGTAGTACTGAGTGTGAGAGGCGGAGCGCTGGCAAAGATGTTGACACCATTTCGGATCGGCATAGGTGGACGGCTCGGCTCTGGAAACCAGTGTATGAGCTGGGTCTCCATGGAAGATGTAACCGGTGCCATATATCACGCGCTGACTCATCGAGAGCTTGCCGGACCCATTAACGTGGTGGCACCAGATCCGGTGACCAATAGTCAATTTACAGCCGCCTTAGGAGCCGCCTTGAACAGACCGACAATTTTCCCTGTGCCTGGCTTTGCCGCCCGGCTGCTGTTGGGCGAGATGGCCAACGAGCTTCTACTGTCCGGCGCACGAGTTAAGCCGAGCAAATTGCTTGAAGCTGGTTACATATTCCGCCATCCGGAATTGCAACCGCTGTTGACACAAATGCTGAGTGCAGGCTAAGTAAATATTGCAGATTCAATAGCCTGAGGAGCTGACCATGAACGAATCCGGGAAAATACTGGTGATTGGTGCAACAGGTTATATAGGGGCCAGACTTGTGCCGCGACTTTTAAGTTCCGGATATCAGGTGAGGGCAGTTTCTCGCTCATTGCAAAAATTGCAAGGTTGTCACTGGGCCGATCATCCAAATGTCGAGTTGATGGCTGCCGACGTACTTGATCAGGCAGCCCTGACTGATGCCTGCTTAGGTTGCCGGACAGCCTACTATTTAGTGCATTCAATGAATTCTCAGCAAAGAGATTTTGCAGAGGCTGACCGTCGCGGTGCCCGTAATGTGGTTTCGGCAGCTCAAGCATCTGGACTCAAACGCATCATCTATCTGGGCGGATTGGGTGAGAAAAGCGATGATTTGAGCCACCATCTGCGCTCGCGCGCCGAGGTGTCAGACATTCTCACCAGCGGTTTAGTGCCGGCAACTGTTTTGAGGGCGGCCATGATTATCGGGTCGGGAAGCGCCTCTTTTGAAATACTGCGCTATTTAGTCGAGCGACTACCCTTTATGATCACACCACGCTGGGTGCGCACGCCATCACAACCGATCGCGGTTCGCAACGTGCTTGCTTATCTAATTGGTTGCCTGGAAAAAGATGAAACTGTCGGACAAGTATTGGACATCGGCGGACCCGAGGTGATCACATACCAGCAGCTCATGGATACCTATGCTGAGGAGGCCGGGCTGGGAAAAAGGCTCGTCATTCCGATACCATACTTCACGCCGCGTTTAAGCTCCTACTGGATACACCTTGTCACACCTGTTCCCGCCTTTATAGCCCGTCCTCTTGCCGAAGGGCTACGCAATCCGGCAGTGTGCAAGGAGTCTAGAATAAGGGACCTCATACCGGAGGAATTGCTCGATTGCCGCACAGCGATAAAGTTAGCCATAACTCGCTTGCAGCATCAGCAGGTGGAAAGCCACTGGACGGACGCTGGTGCTGTTCCGCCGGCAGAATGGTTTTACTCTCAAGACCCGCGCTGGGCTGGTGGCACAGTGTATGAGGACCGCCGCTCAATAATTGTTGAGGCATCACCTGATGATCTTTGGCTGCCGATCATTCGCCTTGGGGGCGATACAGGCTGGTACTATGGAAATTGGCTTTGGAAGCTGAGAGGCCTTTTGGATCGCCTGGTGGGCGGCGTCGGACTGAGCCGCGGCAGGCGAAACATATCTGATCTGAAACCTGGAGATGCCCTCGATCTCTGGCGAGTCGCTGCAGTCGAGAGAGCTAAGCGCCTGCTTCTGGTGGCGGAGATGAGGCTACCAGGAAAAGCAATATTGGAGTTTAGGATTGAGCCAATCAGCCAGACTAAGGTCAGACTTATTCAGACGGCCAGATTCCTGCCTTCCGGGCTGTCTGGGCTAATTTACTGGTGGCTAGTCACTCCCCTGCACAACTTGGTTTTTGGTGGCATGCTGCGCGGCATCATTGCTGCACGACCAGGGCAAAGCGATGCTCGAAGAGACGGAAGGCGTCGCCGACCGAAAAGGATATACTGAAGAAGAGGTTAATTGGTACCTTATGCCAACTTTGATGCACCTTCCACCCGGGTGGTACGCCATTGCAGAATCGCGAGAGATTCCGAAAGGAAAGCTCGTAGCTCTGGAAAGGTTCGCAACGAATTTACTGCTCTGGCGCAGTAGTGAGCAATTGGTGATAATGGATGATCGCTGTCCCCATCGGTCTGCCAGGCTGAGTCTTGGCAAGCTCCGCAATGGCGCTGTTACCTGCCCTTTTCATGGCTTTGAATTCTCGGATTCCGGCGCTTGCACTTTCGTTCCTGAGACTAAAAATCCGGCACCAAACCTAAGCGTGCAAACCTATCGGGTTAATGAACACGATGGAATGGTATTTGTAAGAGTAGGTGAGCATTCCGGTGAATATCCTCCTTGGTTTGATGAAATATCAGACGACTTTGCCCATAGCACACTCACTAGCGTCTGGGCGTGTCACATTACACGCTGCATCGAGAACCAACTTGATTATGCTCATCTCCCTTTTCTACACGGAAGCACTATAGGTGGTGGCGTTGATCCCTCGCTTTCTGCTGAGTTCGAGCTATCAGAGGAAGGGATTAAAGTTTATACAAATAGGGCAAACAAGAAAACATTTTTTCAATTCAAATTTCCAAATATCTGGCTTCTAAGCATCATTCCTGATCGCCTCCTACTTTTGCTGGCTTTTGCACCTATTGATGATAAAAGGACCAAACTCTATCTACGCACTTACCAAAGATTTTGTACTTTTCCTTTGTTGAATAACATACTGGGATGGATAATGAACTGGCAGAATAAATTGGTGCTTAAGCAAGACGAGAAGGTTGTATTGAGCCAAAGCCCATCATCTTCAATGAGAGCTGATGACGAGCGGCTATATCCAAGCGACCAAGGCATCGCATTTTTTCGCAAACAATGGAAAGCGAGGATGCAGAAAGACAATGATGCAGGTGTAGGAGAAAGCCAATTATGCAGACTTTGTGATTCATAAGTTACAGTTCAACCGGGCCGATAATAAGTTTGAAAATGGAGTCACAGGGTTTATATGAAATCGCAACGGCCGCCGGCAATTCTACTCTTAGGATTTGGACAGACTGCAAAGGCGGTTTTTAAGGCCATTGTTCCTAAGACTAAGGTGTATGCCACCAGTAGAGATCCGGGACGACAAACGGAATTGGCCGATTATGGACTGGAACCAGTGATCATGCCAATGCCGGACCCTGAAATTATTGAGCTACTGGCGAAATACCAAAATGTTTTGGTGTCATTTCCCCCTGACGGTTGTACTGATGCCTTGTTAGCCCCAGCCTGTCGAGGCGCTAGGTGCATAGTTTATATATCCTCTACCAGTGTTTACGGCAATTACCAGGGGCGTGTCACCGATACTACACCCGTGTCGGCAAATAGTGAGCACATTCAGAAGCGGTTGACAGCAGAGGAAATATGGCGCGCCAATGGTGCCACCATTTTGCGCGCTCCTGGGATTTATGGACCGGACAGCGGCTTGCACTTACGTTTATCAAAGACCTCTGCCAATATTTCCTCTTATACTTCTAAAATTGTCTCGCGCATTCATGTGGATGACCTGGCCCAGTTGGTTATAGCCGTCTGGCAGAAGCAGTACCGTTCGCGTATGTACGTCACAGGTGACCTTGCACCAGCATCTCAAATGGAAGTGGTCTCATGGCTGTGTGCGCGTATGGGGATAGATAAACCACTACCTGACTCCGGATATCCGCCATTAGGCAACGTCCACGGAGGTCGAGACATAGACGCCGGCAAAGTATTAAAGGATCTGGGCATCAGCCTTAAGTATCCCAGCTACAAAGAAGGATATGAGGCATGCTTGCAAGCATGCCTCCGTAAAGATCATCGCCAATCTCTATTTTAATTTGCTCAATGTCCTCAGCCGTCGGCGGTTGTTGTTGAAATTCAACGAAAGGATGGTCGGAAATAATTGCCAATGCAAACAAAAAAGAAGGCTTTAGCCTTGTACTGTATTTTGTTCAAGTTAAGATCTTGAACCCTGATAACTGGACAGCCATTAAGAGTAAGTTTTGCTTGATATGCTACGTTTGACATGTTACGTTAAACGTATGATCAAGAGCTTTCGAGATAAAGATACTGGTGTCACAGAAAAGATTTGTCTGGAAGTGCGAGAGATTTCTAATCACAGCCTACACGGAAGTAAATAACATGATTGCTATTCGTTCAGCGGTTCATGCTGATGCTAAAGCGATGGCGGAATTGTTGTCTGAGTCCAGCATGCAAAACCAAATAGCTCTATCGAATAACTCTGAGTATTGGGTGTATTACGACGGTGAAACGCTGGTCGCTATGATCGGAAACGAATACTTTGATAGTCTTGCTCTGATTAAGAGCTTAGTTGTTCGCAGGGAAATGCGAGGCAAAGGCATTGCAAAAGACCTACTGCAGAAGGCGATTACAGAAGCTCTAGAGAAAAAATGCACTGATATCTATGCAATTACCAGCACTGCTCCGGAGTTCTTTGAGAAATTTGGATTCACTGAGGTGCCTCAAAATGAGGCTAGAGAAAAGCTCAAAGGTCTACCACAGGTAGACTACTTCAATGATCAAAACGATTGGCCTAAAAAGCGCAAAACGTTTCAATACAAATAAAGAAGAAGGCTTTCGCCTTCCCCATTAAGAGCGCCTATCGTCTCCACTAACCAGGTCTTTTGAGCTTTGCCCGGGAACGTATTCAACGCCACGTGCTGATTGGCGTTTACTAGCGATTCCGACTTTACGCAGGCGAGTTGTAGCCTACGATCCGAGCTGAGACTGGGTTTGGCGATTCGCTCGACCTCGCGGCTTGTCCAGCGACGGAAAATCAGGTATTATGTAAGGAAAGTAAGGTATGTAAGGGTGTTTGATAATGGTGCAGTCTAACATCAGAAGTTTAACTGTGACGAGTAAGGGGCAGGTAACATTGTCGTCGGCTGCTCGTAAGCAGTTAGGCATTGATCAAGGAACTACTCTGATCGAAGTAGTGGTAGGCAACTGCTTGGTACTGCTGCCGCAGAATTCTATAATGCATCAACTTAGGACTGAGGCGGCCGCCGCTCTTGCTCGTGCTGGAGTAACCCCACAGGAAATAACCGCAGAAGCTGATCGTCTGTGAGAAGATCGTTTTTCCCAGTGTTACCCCGGAATTGGTGAATGACCCGGATCACCGTTCATTTTCGTTGGTTCATACGCCTTATAATTGTAAGAAGAGGTGCAAATTCTATGGCTCAGCAGAAACGTGAAGATGAAACAATGATTGATCAAGTTCTCCGGCTGGCAGGACAGTTGTCTCTGGAAGAGCAAGAACGACTAGTGGAGGAGATGAAACTCCGGTGGCTGCGCAAGGCAATTGATGATGGCGAGGATTCAATAAGGCAGCATGGTACCAGACCTGCTGAAGACATATTTACGGAACTTATAGAAGGCTACGAGCACAGAAAGGCATCGCAGTGATAAAACTCACGATCTCACCGCGAGCCGAAGAGGATCTGCGGGAGATTGGCGATTTCATAGCCAAGGACAATATCGATGCGGCTATTTCATTTATTCAACGGCTGAGGCATCGATGCGCTGGACTTCTGCTATTTCCAACAATTGGCCGAAAGCGCGACGAGCTTCGGCAAGGATACCGAAGTGTTACTGAGGGCGACTATGTCGTTCTCTATAAAATGCTAGGTGAAGAGGAGCTAGTTATAGTTCGAATAATTCACGGAATGCGAGACCTGGGCAACGCATTGAATGATTAGAGAAAGGTCTACCAACGTTTATGTTGTAATGTGTTTTTCTTGCTTGAAGAAATAGACAAGAATAAGCCCTGCCAGAAAACCTCCGACATGAGCAAACCATGCAACGCCGTGATCTGTTGAATTTGATAAAACTGTTCCGGCAAGTAATTGCCATACAAACCATTGTCCAATTGCAACCCAGGCAGGTAGAGATATCACGTTATACCAGAGGGCCATTTTTACCTTCACCTTGGGGTATAACAGTACGTAGGCGGACATAACCCCAGAGATGGCTCCACTGGCGCCAATTGTTGGTATGTGCGATCCGGGATTGGAAAGTGCATGTGCAGCGTCGGCAGCCGTACCGCATAACAGATAAAACAAGAGGTAGTGCAGTGGACCCATGCGATCTTCAACATTGTCACCAAAGATCCAGAGAAACCACATATTGCCCAGAAGATGCATAAGACCACCGTGCATAAACATAGACAGAAAAATATTTCGAAGTTGTTCCAAGTTGCAATGACTAATTAACTCACATGGAATGACACCAAATTGTCTAATGGCATTACCTGCGCCTTGTGGTGCGAACATGTACATCCAGATAAAAACCGCAATGTTGCCTCCAATGAGGGCGTGATTGACCACGTCCTTTCCAGTGAGTGGATTTTCGTCAGCTAAAGGGATCACGTCATGCTTGACCTTGATTCTTTTTGCCGCCGAAAATGCGTTTGCAGAGTGCAGCGAGCCCGATCACAATGAAAATGACAAACTTTTTGCCTATCAGAACTGCAGCTAAGATCCATTTCCAGAAAGCACCAAAAATGCCCATCTTCGCTGCGGCAGCGACTGCTCCGCCTCCGAGTATGAGACCAGCTAGCCCCATGCCGGAATCTTTGTCTTGTCCAGCCACATAGTCTTCATAAGTTTGCCCAGGGATGAAAGTCGTTTTTGATAAGAGAGTTGCCACATTTTTTTTATGTGTGCTTAGTTCATTTGGACCGGTTACCAAGTTAAGTGATAGAACACCCCGCCGTCCAAGTACGCGCGTATTGTAATTTACCGCGATAGCCGGAGCTGATGGCGAATCTTCTTTCTTAGCAGTTAGTGCCCATACAACATGGTGGTGCTGCTTATCATACGACGGGGTCTCTGCCCAGTCTCCCACAAATATGGGCTCTATGCCCTTTTCGCGCCTGTCGTCATTCTGAGTCTTTACGCCTTCCTTGTAGGAATTGAGGATATCGTCTTTGTTTAGCTTTTCGGCATCTGTGTCCGTTACATAACCCATATCGTCGAAACTGCACACGACGAAAAAATTTTGCTCCTTTGTTGATGGTGCAATAATGCCTAGGACCTGGTTGCCGCTGCTGCCTTGCCGTTCAAGAAATTTCTTCGACTCCTCCTGGTTGACGAAAATGTAGCCAGATGGGAGATCTATGACAGCCAGTTTTTCGCCGAGAGAAATTTTGGCTGGTCCCATCACCGGATGGAAGGTTTCCTGAGCGATTCCAGTTAGTGAACTTAGGCATAGCAGTATGGTAAAAGCAATGATAGCCAGGAGCCTTCGCCCTTGGGCATTTATGAATGACATATTGGAACTCCTTATCCCACAAGAAATATGCCATATTGCAGTCAGGAGCCAAACGCCATTATCTTCGAGTGTAAATTAAATATGCAGTGTCAGTAAATTGCACGCGAAAAACAAACAAAAAAGAAGGCTTGCGCCTTCCATATTCTTTGTTCTTATTCAGGAATGAACCCTGATAACTAAATAGCCATTAAGAGCGCCTATCGTCTCCACTAACCAGGTCTTTTGAGCTTTATCTACCTTGGGTTAGCATCATTGACATCGCCAATCACAGCTTCACTGCTCCTGC
>JAKFVJ010000006.1 GCA_021732245.1 Candidatus Obscuribacterales bacterium
CAAAGGCAGGACAAACAAGACTTAGCCGTTGCCGAATTTGAAAAGGCCATTCACAACTTTGAACGAGCAGTGGAACTCGATGATGATTACGCCGAAGGTCACAACAATCTAGCTTCCGTCTATCAGCAATTGTCGCGCAACGAAAAGGCCGAAGAAGAATTCAAAAAGGCGCTTGCCTTGAAGCCGGACTTCAAGGAAGCCCGCTTCAATCTAGCTTATGTATTGGCTCAGCTTAAAAAAAACGATGAAGCAATCGCCGAATTTCAAAAGGTAATTGCAGCCGATCCTAAATTTGCCGACGCTTACTATCAGGTCGGTTGTCTGTATCACAAGAAGAAGGACAATGCCAAAGCCGTTGAGTTCTACAACAAGTGCTTGGAATTAGACTCCAAAAACGCCGCAGCCATAACTAAACTAGGCGTGGTTGAACTACAGGCAGGCAATAAAGAAAAGGCCTTTGCCCAATTCACTCAGGCCCTTTCAATTGATCCCAATTTCTATGAAGCACATATCAATCAAGGGACTATTTACTTAGACAGCAACGACACTTCCAAGGCTCTGGAAAAACTCGCGAAGGCACTAGAGATAAATCCATATGATGATCAAGTGCATTTCCAACTAGGACGACTCTTTTTCCGCCAGCAGCGATTCAAAGACGCAATTGATCAACTAAATCAAGCAATCTACCTCAACCCGGAAAACGCCGACGCCAAACTAGAATTGGAAAAGGTAGTTGAGGCAAAGAAGAAGGTCTAAGTCGAATTAGCTTGCAAGATCATCTCAAAAGCAGCAAAAACGACCAATGAAAGTACAGCTCTTTTAAATATCTGCTGAGGTATCCGTTTGGCTATTTTGTTGCCGACAAGCGTGCCCAATATGGTCATTAAGCTCATAGCAATGGTAAGCAGAGAAAGAGCTGCTGTTTCACCACCATTTTGGTGATAAACAAGTGCCTTGACCATATGCATCACCAACGAAGAAAAGGCATCTGTGGAAATGTAAGTCAGTGGAGATAAATTCAACGACATGAAGACAGCCGCGCCCAGAGGTCCGGCTGTACCAATTAGCCCTGAAAGAAAACCAACAACAGCACCAGCTAATGGTATTCCTCTTTTGCTCAAATTCCCGTTAGTAACGCCCAACAACTGAAGGGCAATAAAAACCAGTATAGCGATACCAATGAGTTTGAGCATCAATGCTTTAGGAGCGATTAAAAGAAAAGGCTCCCAGTGCTGCAAACGGTACAGCAGTTACAAGATACAAGAAGGCAGCTTTCCAGTTGATTTCGCTTCTGGCGAAGACAACCCGCGATGTATTTCCGACAATTTGTATCAAAGTAAGTAGCGGTACTGCTTTGGCAACACCAACAGTGCCTGTCAAAATGGGTAGTAATAGTATCGCTCCCCCAAACCCCACAGTTCCTGAAAGTGCTGCCGTAAAGAAGGCGGACAAAGACAGTCCAATCGTATGCATTTACTCTCCAGAAACCGCAGCAGTAGAGTAGTAGACGCAAAGCAGAGAAAAATGTTGCTTAGCTCACCTTTTCAGCAAGTCAGCCAAAACAGCCTTTGAACGTTTGAGTACCAGATCCTTACCGCCACGAGTGTAAACGGCGCGAGCGCGCTCCATGACAGAAGGCATTTTAACCGGTTTGTGGACGGGCAGCCTATGGGGCTGACGGCAGAATTCCTTAAGTGGCAAGACTGCCTTATTCCAGACAAATTCTTGTGACAATGTTTTTGCGCCTTGGCTATATTTATCACGTAAGTTCTTGTCCGACACTAGGGCATCAATTGCTTTCACCCAGGCTGAAACGTCCTTGTACGGCAATGCCATGCCGGCAGACTTTTCCGAAATTAGGTCAGCCAGTTGATCGCCGCCTGTAGTTAAGATCGGCAATCCAGCCCAGAGATAATCAAGAATTCTTGTGCGGAAGGAAAATCTTGTTTCCGGAAGATCGTAGTGAGCAGAGACAGCAACATCAGCATCCAGCAAATAATTTACTCTGTCGGCATAAGAAATCCATGAGTCACCAAAGAATACATGTTTGTCCAATACACCTAATTCGGCAGCCAAGCTCTTTGCTTCAGCCACAATAGGCATTTGTGCAACTTGCGGATTGGGAGACTTAATGCCCATGAAGTAAAGCTTCACATTCTTCTTGGTCTTCGATAGCTCTGCTACTGCTTTTATTATGGTCAGCGGATCAAACCACTGCCATATGCCACCACCCCAGACAAGGACAAAGTCATCTTCATTTATTCCGGCAATCTGTCCTTTAATACCCGGTCCTGTTTTCTTCGCCGGATTTGTCGGCAATCCAAATGGCACCACATCAATTAGCTTGCGAAAACTTCCGTCTACTTTGTACATTTCAGGCGTCATGCGGCCAAGTTCGCAGAAACGGCCAAGCCAGTAGTCTCTTTGTCTTTCCGATGCGCAGAGACAAAAGTCTGCTCTAAGCATGTGCTTTTTGAGCACTTGATGCATCAATCTATAACTTGACGAAGCAGTCACCGGATCATCTGCGTACTCAGCCAAAATCGACAGCAAATAAGGATCGTATAGATCAACAACAATTGGCTTATCCAAGTCTGCCAAATGTGGGTAAGTCTTCAAAACATTTGCTTGAACAAAAATAACGTCAGCTTTCTCGGCAACCTTGTAAAGCTTGGCTTTACCCAGTCCAGCCATAAGTTTCACACTGGATGGCGCTCCTTCAATACATTCCAGATCCGTTGGCCTTGGCGAGAAAAGGATTACATCAAATTCATCTGCCAGTTGCTTGCCTAGCTCAACAGCCCGAATGGCAGGGCCGGCCATCTGTTTGGCGATAGGTTCAAGCGTAATAATTAGAATTTGGCGTCGCACTGTCATATCCGGCATATCTATGCCCTAAAGCGGCTATATATCGGGCTCATTATATCCTGATAAGGCCCAATACATTCCGGCATTAAGGGGTCGGTTATAATTAGTGACTCATAAGTTGAAGGGGTTCCATGGCTGTCCAGGATCTTGTCAGCATTGTTATACCGAATTGGAACGGCAAGAAATTTCTTACCGGCTGTCTCGATTCGCTGGCTAAACAAACTTACAAACCATTAGAAGTCATTGTCGTCGACAACGGCTCGCATGACGGCTCTGTAGAATTTCTGCAAGCAAATTATCCGGATGTAAAAATTGCCCGCTTTGAAGTGAACACCGGCTTCAGCAAAGCTGTTAACAGAGGCATCTTAGAATCGGATGGTGAATTTGTTGTTTTGATGAACAATGACACCACTTGCGAAGACACTTGGATATCCGAACTTGTGAAGGCAATTAAGCAACACCCGGAAGCCGGCTCTGCCGGATGCAAGATGTTGGCTTACGACGATCACCGTATTCTCGATGGCGCCGGCGATGGCTACAGACGAGGTGGTCTGCCAGGACGCATCGGGCACAGAGAAGTCGATAACGGTCAATTTGATACAGCGCGCTACATTTTAGGTGCTTGCGGTGGAGCAGCACTGTATCGCCGCAACCTCTTTGAAGACATCGGTCTTTTTGACGAAGACTACTTTGCCTATCTCGAAGATGTCGACATGGGACTTCGAGCACAAAACGCCGGCTACAAATGCATCTATGTGCCTTCGGCAATTATTTATCATTTGGGATGCGGCACAACCGGAAGTGGTTACTCGCCGCTTGTTGTAAAACTTTCCGCTCGAAATAACTGGAATACCATCATCAAAAATATTCCGGGTAAATTGCTCTGGAAATTCATGCCGCAAATACTTTACTGGCAGACCTATTATTTGGCTGTCGTCACAGTAAGAGGCGGACAAGTGCTGCCGTATTTCCTGGGCAGCATGCAGTCTCTTATGTTGTTGCCGAAAATGCTTAAGAAGCGCAAGGAGATAAAGTCCAAGCGCCGAGTGCCTGTAGCCTACCTTGAACAAATTATTGTGCAATCAGAACACGACTTAAAAGAATCTCGCGCTCGTTTAATTCAGCAAGAAGCAAAGTTAGCGCATTCTAGATAATTACAAACCCGGAGGGTCCATGACCGTTACGACAGAAATCAATACCACCGAGCTGAACAAATTCATCGATGGTATTCGTCCGACATTTGAATCTTCACTTAAAGAATTAGTGGATATCCCGAGTGTCTCCATGGATCCAAACCACAAGAAAGACATCGAGGAAGCAGCGCAATCAGCTGTTCGCTTTCTCAAATCGATTGGCGCCACTGCTGAAGTAATCCCTACGGATGGCAATCCCGTTATATACGGCGAAATTATTGCCGGCAAGCAATTCCCCACAGTAACTGTCTACAACCACATTGATGTGCAACCAGCCGATGCCGACGAATGGCAAAAACCGCCATTTGATATGCAAATTGAAAATGGTGTTTATCGCGGACGCGGCACTACAGATGACAAAGGCCCGGCACTTACAGCCCTGTTTGCTGCCAAGTTCGCCAAAGAGCAAAATATTCCAGTCAACATCAAATTCATCTGGGAACTAGAAGAGGAAATCGGCAGCCCTTCTTTTGAAAAATTCCTGGAGAAAAACAAGGAAAAACTCAAAACGGATTCCATTTTGATTTCCGACACCATTTGGATTTCACGCGAACGTCCGGCTATTTCATATGGACTAAGAGGACTGCAAGGTGTTGTCGTTCGCCTGAAAACAGGTAAGAAGGATGTCCACTCAGGACTTGTCGGCGGGCTAGCACGCAATCCAATTGGCGAACTGGCCAAACTAATTGCCGAATGTTATGACGCAGAAACAGGCGAAGTTAGAATTCCTGGTTTCTACGACGATGTAAATAGAGCTTCGGGCACTGAACAAGACAACTTTGTCAATTCCGGATTTTCTACTGATGAATTCAAGCGTGCTCATGAACTAACTTCTGTACGCAAGACCAAAGACATGAAAGAAGCTGCTGAACGTATTTGGGCGATGCCCACTTTTGAAGTGCACGGAATAGTCGGCGGCTATTCTGGACCGGGCGTCAAGACAATAGTGCCCCATCAAGCAGAAGCAAAAATAAGCATGCGTCTTGTGAAAAACCAGGATCCCACCAAAATGCTTGCGATGTTTACAAAGTTCGTCACTGAAAAGTGTCCGGACGCAGAAGTTGTAGCTGAAGGTTCCTTACGTCCTTACTTGGGCGAATTCAGTGGACCTTACAACAAGGCCGCTTCTGAATCAATGAAATTCGCCTTTGGCAAAGAACCGGCATTCACCCGCGAGGGCGGTTCAATTGGAGCAGTCGTCAGCATGAATGATGTTCTCGGTGTACCAATTACGTTCTTGGGATTGTCGCTGCCGGAACACGGATACCACGCCATCAACGAAAACTATGACTGGCAACAAGCCTCAGGCGGCATGAAAATGTTCGTCAAATATTTTTCGCTCGTTTCACAAATCAAATAAGAGAACTGGGAACCTTTCCAGCTAATAGTTATCTAGTCACCCAGCATCTCTAGATGCGAACCGGTAGGGGCTTCGCATGGTTAAGTCTGAAAACACAACAAGTGAAAATTACCGCATTCTCGTGCTTGCTGGCAAAGAGGATCACATGACTCGTTTGTCGGAGGCGTGCCAAGAAGCTGGTCAAGAGACTGTATGCTGTAAAACAATCGAGGACGCGTTTGCATTTCTTGAAACCAAAAACCATGTTGATGTCATAGTCGCTGAAGCATTCATGGAAAATGAATCTGTCTTTGACTTTCTTGTCAGTGCAAAGCAATCCGATTTGCATAAAGATGTGCCTGTTATGATAGTGGCATCGGAACCGGGCGATATTGGTCTTTTCTGCATGCCTAATATTGCTCAGACCTCGGCCGTATTGGGTGCGTATAAATTTATTGTCTTGCCTCTATTTGATGCCAATCATCTGGTGCGGGAAATCGAAGCAATTTTGCCTCACGATAGAAAACCCAAGAAAAAGACATTACCATTTCGCAGAAACAGATTGATTTCTTAAGGAAACATCAAAACCACTGAGGTTTTGTATAGCGTCGTCAGGGTTTTCCCCAGCACAGTTGATTTAATGCGCGCAAAGTTTTTTATGATGACAGTGTCGGTCATCTTGTGAGGAAGCCATTATGAGACGAGAATTCACCGCAATTGCTTTTTTTGTAATTGCAAATTTTGCTCTATGGTTATTACTAACCATAATTATGCCGCCGCAACAAGCTTTGGCCAGTGATCGTTTATTTGGACGGGTTACTGCCAATCCTGAAGTTGTTCGCGTTGCCGGCCAGGAAGTATTTACTATCCAGGCTGCAGCCGGTGGCTTTACTCCACTCGAGCGCACAATAATAGTGGAGAAGAATATCAACAACGCCTTAATGGGCGCTCGCGATCATTCACCTGCTAGCGTACAAGTAATCATGATTAACCAGTTGCCCGTAATCCGCATTGACGGAAAACACGTTGTAACAGTTACTTCTGAATGCGCTAAGTTTGCCGGAACTACTATGGAAGCTCTGGCAGCTGAATGGGCACATAACATTCGCAATGTGCTAACGCAAACAGCCATGGTTAACCAGTATCTGGCAGAAATGTCGGGAGATTATCTAACCACGATATATAACCCGCCATACAGACGTGCACGTTTGGAAGCAGCTAGAATCAATCATGCTGCAATCTCTTATAGAGAAGACTTGCCGGCAAAGGCTGTCTCATCAGACACCTTTGAGGACAAAGGATTCAAAAACATTTTGGACAAAGACTGGGTAACAGCCAAAGTCAATTTCCAAACTGCTCTTTCTCTAAATTCGGGTAATGCACGAGCACGCTATGGATTGTCACTCTGTTTGATGAAGGAAGGCAAATTCAATGATGCAGTTAACGAGCTTACTGTAGCTCGTCAAATTGATCCAAATGATGCTGAAGTTCACCTAGCATTGGGACAATGCTATGAAGCAATGGGCAATGACGGAGCAGCTATGGTTCGCTATAGAGAAGCAGCCTTGTTGCAACCGGATAACCCAGAGCCTTATCTCTATATCGCTGATATCAGAGAAGAGAAAAACGATATAGGTCAATCAGTTATCGAACTGTGGGGAGCACATCAGCAAATCCCGCGTAGCGAATACATTCGCCTGCGCAGACAAGATCAGCTGACGTGGAGACTGAACAGACCGTTCTAGCCTTCCTCAGAAGGTCGACAAACCGACTGATGAGCCAAAGGGGCCCCGCAAGGGGCCTCTTTGCAAAAGGAGAGTCTATGTACATCAAAGAAGCAAACACATTTGATAGGGCGGCCATCTGCGAACTGGTCGGAACAATAATGCAAGAACACTCCATCAATCTCGACTTATCTAACAGGGATAGTGATCTCAAAGACTTGAGTTACTATTCCGACAACAATGGTAAGTGCCTTATTGCAGTTGACAATGGCAAGGTCGTCGGGTTGGCTGCCGGACGTCCGGAAACCGAGGGAGAATTTGAACTTGTTAGACTCTGCGTTGCTAAACAAGCAAGAGGCAGAAAACTTGCCAAAAGACTTCTTTCCAAGATTGTAGATTTCGCCTCAGCCAACGGTTTCGAGCATCTAGTCGTCGAGCCGGCACGCCAAAAGTACGCAACTGGAGCAAGCCTTCTGACTCACTGTGGATTTAACTTCACATCGGATCCTGTTGAAGACGCGCAACCGGTTTGGTATTTAGCTCTCAAACCGGACTTAAAGGCAGCTAGTTAGATTTTTCGATGAGGGCAACTGCTTGAACAGCGATTGCCTCACCCTGACCAATAGGACCCAAGCGTTCGGCCGTCGTTGCTTTGACACTCACTTGATCAATGTCAATTTTCAATGCACCAGCCAAGCTACGACGCATTTCCTCGTAATGAGGTGAAAGCTTTGGTTTTTCGCAAATGACGACAGTATCGACATTGGCAATTGAGTAATTTAGCTCGCTCAACTTTGCCACAACGGCCGCCAGCATATCAAAACTGCTGATGCCCTTTATTTTGGGATCAGTAGGCGGAAACCAGGTACCAATGTTTCCTTGAGCAGATGCGCCAAGCAGTGCATCTATTACGGCATGAGTTAGAGCATCGCCATCAGAATGTCCTTCGACGCCCTTCTCGTGAGGGATTTCCACACCGCCCAATATCAGCTTGCGCCCTTCAACAAGGCGATGAATATCAAAGCCATTGCCAATGCGCATTGCCTATTAATCTCCAACCACAAGCATGACAGCCGAGCCTTCAACAGTTTCGCCTGCTTTTACTTTGATAGTCTTAACAGTACCGGCTTTCTTCGCAAGAATTTCCGACTCCATTTTCATTGCTTCGAACAATACAAGCTTTTGTCCGACTGAAACTTGCTGCCCTTCTTTGACAAAGATTTCTTTCACAAGTCCATGCATCTCTGCACGCACATTACCGGAATGACCATTAGTTTCAGCCTTGATAGCCGGTGCAGCTTGGGTTGAACTTATAGCGGGGGCAGAACTTGCCTTAGCTTCAACTAATTCTGTTACAGCAACAGTAAATG
>JAKFVJ010000005.1 GCA_021732245.1 Candidatus Obscuribacterales bacterium
ATCGTCCTTAAACCAATCAGCACAGCCAGTAAGCCATGTGCCGGTTGGACCCTTTTGTATGCAGGATTGTAAGTTGATTGCCACACGCATATCCCTTATAGAAGCTCTACCCGATCACTGGCAATTACAATCAGAATCAACCAATTAGTAAAATCTATCGCTCTGCTGACAGTTTTAATCACTTGACTGTGAACTTTTTTCACCTCTTGACCGTTTATAGAGAAGACTCATCAATTCACCAAGCAAGAGGAAATATCACATGCCAGAGTTAAGTAGATTCTTTGGAATCATCATTCGTATGTTTTACAGCGATCACGAACCACCGCATTTTCATGCTTTCTACGGTGAATACGAAGCGCTCATTGAAATTGAGTCTTTAATGATCCTTAGAGGATATTTGCCGAGGCGGGCATTGGCGCTAATATTAGAATGGGCAGCAATTCATCGCTCGGAACTACAAGATGATTGGACGAAAGCCAAAGCCGGGGACCCATTAAATGCAATTGAACCCCTGGAATAAAGTCACTAAAAGGAAAATTAAATGACCTTGCTCCGTATTCGAGACGTTAAAGTGCTTGCTGGTTTTACAGTCCAGCTAACGCTTACCGACGGTTCCGTAATTGAAAAGGACATCTCCAATCTCTTAAATGGTCCGGTCTTCGAGCCATATTTAAAAGATCCAAGCCAATTTTCCCTAGTCAGCGTCCAAGACGGAACGCTTGTCTGGCCAAATGGAGCTGACCTATGCCCAGATGTACTTATTTGGGACGGCTTACCTCCAGAAGATCCACTCGGGCAAGTGGTTAATTGAACATTTTCGCTTGCGATAATCAACCATGCAAAATTCGGACCCAAGTCCGGTGAACTAGAGCCATTTGTTTTAGTGATGCCAGATGAATACAAAAAATGGAAAGATCCAGTTAAGTTATCGAGCATTTTTGGTAGCTGAAAAAACACGCTACTCAACCTGGCGAAAACCATCTTTTTGTCCTAAGTGGTGGAACCCTACTCGACTTTTCTGAGGACAAAACCGGCACATATGTGACGTCATATTTTCACACCGCCATCACACCCGGTGTGTGAAAGTGGTTACGTGGTACGAATAGAGTAATGAGAGGTGCACTGTTATGAAAATCAATAGTTTAATATCCGTCACTACATTGGTAGCAATGGTGGGAGCGCAAGTTGCATTAATGCCGGCGGCATCTGCGATTGTTTTGCCCGGTAAGCCATCGCCAGAAGCTGCACGTGGAACAGGATCCACATTTCACGCAAACCTTTCCGTTAGCGCCCCTGTAAGGACGCCTTTCTCCAAAGTCTTGTTGACGCTTCCCGTGTCAACACTTACCGGGAAGGAGACACAAGCCAGTTTTATTAAGATTGACAACGACGTTAAGGCTGTTGCCGGCGTGGTTGAAGACGGATCAGCTCACGAAGTGAGCGACAACAAGACAGTTACTGAAATTGGCAAGGATGCTACGAAAGAGCTGGAAGATGTGGGTGGTAAAGTCGCCGGCAGTGCCTTCGCCGAGGCTGCCATTAAGGATCCGGCAAATGTCCAGGCGTCAAACAAAGACTGGACTGATGCCATAAAGGCGTACGGTACTACCCGTAAGGGTCTGGCCATAATGCCTCCTAAGCTGGTCGCGCAAATCCCTGCGGCTGTGTTCGCCAAGCTGACTGCGGCGCAGATTGCCCAGTTGACACCTGCGCAGGTAGCAGCGATAACGCCGGACCAGATTGTGGTCATGGACCACACGCAGTTAAGCGCTCTTTCTCCAGCAGATGTTGCACAGATGACTCCAGAGCAGTTTAATTACCTATGTCCAGCTGAGATAGGATCGTTCACTGCCAGCCAAATGGCAGCTATCTCACCTCAGGTTGTGGCAAGTATGAGTGCCGTTGTTGCTGGAGCTATGGGTGCGCAGGCGGCGTCACTGACTATACCGCAACTTCAAGCCATGAGTCCATCTGCTATCTTCGCCATGAGTCCTACAGCTATTCAGTCCATGAGTACTCAACAGCTTAGCGCTCTAACTCCGGCACAAGTGTCAACTATGAGTGTGTCGCAACTGGCAGCGTTGAGTCCTCAGCAGATCGCGGCCTTTAGCAATCCGGCGTTTGAATCTATCAATATGATGACGCTGAACCAGGTGTTCGCCCAGAACCAAGGAGACACCCAGTATCTGAATTTGCCAAAAGTGAATTACTACGAACACGGAACTGTTTCGCAGTAATATGTAAATTTGCTGTGGCAGATCAACTAATTGATACATGGAGACAGCTGGTTAAACAATGAGTAAGTGTGTAATCAACTACACAACTATTGACTGGCTGGTGGCTTGCAACGGTGCAAGGGGTCGAGGGATGTTTGACCCAAGGAAGCAGTATTAAGCAAGCAAGAGCACGCATCAAGGAAGCTCTTGGTCTATACGTGGACGATGCTGAGTCATCAGATTTCGTCGACAATTTCGTTCTGCCAGTCAATACAAAGAAGGCTGTAGCGGCTTTGTCCGAGAGTAGAAGGAAGACAGCCGAACAGTCTCTCATAAATTTAAAAACAATTGCGAAGCTAGCAAAACAGCTAAGCGAATCGTCCGAATTTAGCACTCGTGATATGGCCGAAATACCTAGCGTTTTCGCAATTTAGCCAGAATGCGCAGAATTTCCAAGTAAAGCCAAACAAAAGTGACAAGTAGACCAAATGCTCCGTACCATTCCATGTATTTGGGTACCGATGGGCTAAGATGCCCGAGTTCACACAACTTTCACGAACAAGTACTAGGCTCTAAGTAGGAGAAAGGAGGAGTTATGAACGCTTTAACCACTAACCAAGAATGTTGGTCATCTGCCGAAGTCAGCTCTTTCTCCCACGATTTGAAACGAGCCCTCAATATTCAATTGAGAGAATTTATATACTGGCTGTATGACGTCGACAATGACAAGCCCGAGAAGTTGGATGCATCGGTCATAAAGAGCCTTTGCTTTTCTAAGGTCGCTTAAACGCATATTTTTCCTTGGTGCTATGATAGCCTCAATTGCATTTGCCTGTAGGAAAAAGTCGTGCCCACCCTAATCGCATTATTAGTCTTGATTCTATCGTCCCTTCCTGCTTTGGCATGGGAACAAGAAACCTACCAGCAACATCTGGAAAAGCTTGAGCGAGAATCTGAAGGCGACCGGAATTTCTACAACCAAATCTGGAATCTAGATCGCAATGCGTCGCGCTTTTGCGCAATTGCTTATTCCAAGACAACCTATCAGTGGGGCTATTCCTGGGGCAAGCAAACACGCCGACAAGCCGAACAAGAGGCCATTAAACGTAGCGAGTCAAAGGATGCGGAAATTCTGTGTTGGTCCAAAGGCGAGTGGTATTGCGCCTTAGCCGATGGACCAAAGAGCTACGGAGGCTCCGAGGGAGTAACAGCGGCTGATGCTAAAGCCAAAGCTTTGAAAATTGCCGATGACATAGCGCCTGGTGCGAAAATTGTTTTGCTCGTTGGTGGCAATCCGCCAACCGTGCGTATATTCAAATAGATTCCAGATTAGCTACCGATAAAACAGCCACCCATACCTACTCCACCAAGCAAGACCAAAAGCGGTCGCCAAATAGACAAAAGCAAAGTCTTCTGTCTCAGGCACCATCATCAAGGTATAACCCAACAGCAAGAGTGCCGCACAACAAAGCAGCAACCGTTTATTGCCATTTTGCCAAACTCCTCGGGAAGCTGTTAGGGCAAACAACAAGCACAAAAACACACAAATGAATACCAGTCCTCTGAGCATTATCCCTCTAATGTATTCTCAAGCAATCTGGCGAGCTCATGCGGACGAACGATATGGACATTCTCAACAAATTGTTCTTTTATTGGCGAATCCGCATCGTAACGAACAACAACACCATTCACCCAAGACAACTCGCAATGTCCACGCGTAGTGGCAGCGTGTCGACGAGTGTGCCTTAGCAACTCATCCATAGTCACTTCGACATGAGTCCCAATTCGGCGTCGAATTCGTCCGAATTTAGTTTTTACATTGATTACAGATCCGCGTCCCTCTGGCGAAATTACAAGAAAGTCTGGCGTGGCGTAATCGCTCATAGAATTCTGTTGTCGCCAGATCCAATCTTCAGGTAGATTCCCCAATATTTTTACAACTGCATTTCTTGCATCTGCATCAATATGTGGTACGTTGCTTCGAGCTTTAATGGGCTTACTGTTGTGCCTCAAGAAATCCAACAATGTCGCAGACGACACAATAGTCACACCATCAACTACGTTTACTCTGTCCGGTAGATCTGCCCTTGTAAAAACCAACATCGCTTCTACAGACACCGCAGATCTGGATAAAGATATTAACTCTGCTTGCTGCTTCGCTTTGTAGACAAACTCACTATCTGAGCCCTCGAATGTCTTTCTATCTAAAACGCAAACCTTGCCGGTCGCGCAACTAACAATTCCATCATGGGACTTCACATCGATTACAAAGACACGCCCATGAGGCGACGTAACAACAAAGTCGACATCTCCAAACTTGTCAAAGTAAACGCTATGCTCTCTCTTCCAATCACCTGGCAAGCGCTCAAGCAAACGACCCACTTGGTCTTCCGCTTTACCACCCTGCCTAGCCTGAGCAATACGCTTGTCCCAGTAAAGTCCTTTCCTACAAGAGGTCACAGCGACAATTGCGCAGATTAAATAGACCCACACAGGAAGGACGACGTCATACGCAACAAAAAGGACGGCAGGAATGAATGTCGCCAGTAGACTCAAACCAAAGGAGTAATAAGCCTTCGGCAGCCTTTTCATAATTAATTGCATGGGTCCCGTCCCATACTTCCTGGCTACATTCGTCACAGCGATCCCAGTCGATTTGAAACTAACGACTAATGTTATTCAAACTGGCAAATTAGGCAATTGGGATATCTCCCACTCGTATCATCTAAGTGGGGAAATGCCCATGCCTACAGCATGCAAAAAGTAGTTCAGACCCGGTAAGATCAGCTCTACTTCCCTGCCCCAATGGCTTACCGGACAAGCTTTCCATGAAAATAGTTATCGTCTCCGATACCCATAATAGGCTAAGCGAAGTTAAGATTCCGGATGGAGATCTTTTGATTCACTGCGGCGATTTCAGCATGGCTGGAAACGCAGAGGAGTTCGAGCAATTTGCCAGGGAAATAGCTGAATTACCTCACAAATATAAAATAGTCATTGCCGGCAACCACGAATTGCTGTTTGAAGCACAGCCAATGAATGCTAGACGTATTCTGCGCGGTGTTACCTACTTGCAAGATGAAGCAATCGAGATAGAAGGACTCAAAATATACGGTAGTCCCTGGCAGCCCGAATTTGGCAACTGGGCATTTAACCTACCCCGCAACTCTCCTTTGCTTATGCAAGTCTGGGAAAAGATTCCTCGTGATGTAAACGTACTCATAACTCACACACCTCCTCACGGAATTCTAGACAAAACCAGAGAGAAGAAGTCAGTTGGCTGTGAGGTATTGCGTCAGCGTTTGAAAGACTTAAGAAGCGTCAAACTGCATTGCTTTGGTCATATCCATCCAGCATACGGAAAGAAAAGAATTGGCGATACGTTGTTTGTAAATGCGGCAATTGTTGACGATAAATACAAGCCGGCCAACCAACCAATTTCCTGCAGCTTATAATCTGTTATTGATACCGATGCTTCTCCATATTAGGAGAATACGACTTTGTATTTTCCAAATATGCATTCACCTTATCCATGTCCCATTTGCTAAACGGAGATGTTCTTATCTCCAGCAAATCATTGACCTTCGCTTGAATATCGCTCTGTATGTCGCTGGCAATCTCAGCCGCTAAATCAGCATCATTAGCCACCTCAGATGGATACTTCAGCTTGAATGGACGCCAAATACACATCATGATTTTTACCGGTAATGGAATAATGCTGAGCGGAAAAGGCAACCAGGGAAAAAATGGTGTCACAGGGAAATAAGGCGCGTGCAGCAATTTGGCGAGCGGCTTGATATTTCCCAATAAAGGATATATTTCATCACCACCTATAGTGACAATCGGAATCAAGGGCGATCCAGTCTCTATGGCAGCTCTGACAAAACCTGTATGGAACTCCACTAATTTATACCGGTCCTTGAATAATTTACCCGTTCCTTTCTCAGCCTCCGGGTAGATACACAAGAGCTCCTTTTCGCGTAGCCGTTCTGTAGTAACTTCATAATCAGCCGGAATAGCGCCAAACCCGCTCAGGAATTTTCCTACTACCGGTGCGTCCAACAAAAATTTCGTCACTAAAAACCGCACTCGACGCGGATCCGGATTGTAATTGACTATGCCATCATAGAGAAGGCATCCATCAAACGGCAAAGCTCCTGAATGATTGCCAAAAAGCACACCGCTCCCCTTTGCTGGAATGTTTTCGAGCCCAGCAATTTGAACCCCAAACCATTTCTTATAAAGAAAGCGGATAAACTTTTCCCCACCAGCATAGGAGGCAAGATTGAAGCCGTATTTATCGACGTCATTTTCGTAACGTTGAAAAAACCGATCTCTCGGAGAATGCTTAATCAATTCAGCTGTATCTACATTTGTCATTCCGTTGCTAGTCCCTAATATCCCAGTTGTAAGGAAGCATTTCGAATCTGCCCTGGTTCCCTTGCACGAATCTGCCCTGGTTTCCTTGTACGAATCTGCCCTGGTTTCCTTGCACGAATCTGCCCTGGTTCTCTTGTAGGGGCGCATTGCATGCGCCCTTTCTGAACATTATTAAGAGCTAGGATCACCCAATTTGGTTCCCGCAAATTCTCCCCATGCCCTTGGAACTTAATCATCGAATCGGCATCTAATTCAATTGCCAATTTGGAGAACATTAAATGGGAAATGAGCTTACGGAAGTTGATGTCATCCGCCGGCTGTTCGAGCCGGTGGCTAACTTACCTGAACCGCGGACCAACCAGGCAATTGTAGTCGTCGTAGATGGAACCGAACGTGCCGTTACGCACGGTCAGCTAGAGAATCTTATGGCGCACGCAATTGAACAGCTAAAAGACCACGACGTAAAAGAGGGCGACAAAGTTGTCTTTTGTTGCGAAAACAGCCCTGAGTTAAGTTCAGCCATACTCGCTTGCTGGGCGCTCAATGCGATGGCAGTGCTCATTGATTATCGTGCGGCACATGCCGACGTTTTGGAAATTTGTAAAAAGCTCGACGCCAAATTACTACTTACATCGAAGCCCGAATTGTTTACCCATGAAGGACTCATCGTGCTTGACGTTTCAACATTTGCCAATTTCAAAGATACCGCGCAAAAATCGCAGTTCGACATCCAGTCTCTCGACCTCGACCGACCAGCATTCGCTATTCTGACTTCCGGAACGACAGGACATCCAAAAGTCTCAATACATAATTTACGATCGCTGGTGCGAAACATCATCGACTTAGTCGCCGCCTCCGAAATGCAAAGCAATATGACCTCATTAACACCGCTACCAATCAGTCACATCTATGGATTGTCTATCTTTCTAGTATCACAAGTTCTCGGGCTAAAGACAGTCCTCACACAACTCGAGCCCGTTGGATTCGTCAAAGCTGTTCACAGACACAAGCCCGAGCTGATTGCAGCACTTCCTCAGTTTTATGGAGCATTATTTTCTGCTCCTGACGGATACATCAATTTGAGCAATGCAAAACTCTTATTGTGCGGCGGTGCACCACTTGCCTCATCTCTGGCTAACAAATTCGAAGAGACATTCGGGAAGCGTTTAAACAATGGCTATGGCTCAACCGAGTGCAAACTCGTAGCATTCAACAAAGACGGTCCGGTGCTGTCAGTCGGAAAGCCAATCAACGGCGTCAAGGTGGACATCGTGAATAAGCAAGATGAGGTAATGCCTGAGGGTAAAAGTGGCGAAGTACGAATAGCTGGTCCTATGCTAATGGACGGCTATTTTGATAACGAAAAAGAAAGCAAAAAGGTCTTGCGCAATGGCTATTACTACAGCGGAGACATCGGTCGCTTTGACAACGGCAACTTGTTCGTCATTGGGCGCAAAGAAGACGTCATTATCGTCGACGGTGTTGTGGTTCAAGCCGGTGAAGTCGAAGAAGTGCTGCGGAATTTTCGCGAAGTGAAAGATGTTGCAGTGACGCCCGTTTCGAACAATCACTTAGGACAGATGGTCAAAGCCACTGTAGTGCTGATGAGCGCTAAGATTGCCGACAAACTGAAATCTGCCGACCCAAACGAAAGACTAAAAGCACAATTACTATTGCAGCATCAGTTCAGCACATTTTGCCGGCAACGCCTGACACCGTACAAACGCCCCATGAAATGGGAATTCCTAGGACCCCATGACGATCTGCCAAATACCCTCGCCGGCAAAACCGACAAGAAATCCTTATAGCCGAGATATAGTTAAATTACTAACGGACTTTATGCAATGTTGAATTTCGCCAATTGATCGATGAAGCTTTCAATCGATTGATTGTAATGA
>JAKFVJ010000226.1 GCA_021732245.1 Candidatus Obscuribacterales bacterium
ACCCAAAACTCCAAGATCAGCAAACATTTAGCTCAGAAAAAGGCCAAAAAGCGCCAAAAGCGGCTTGGACTGCTTGGTCTGTTCGCCCAACAGCCAAACCGCCTGACACGGTTCACTGAATATTTACCTTTTTAGAATGTGGAACAATGGTAATAAGTAGCCGTCGATATCAACCGTGTATTAATACCTGGCGGGTTGTTTCATGCACAAGCCTCTAATACTAAGTGCCTTGTTCTGGTTGTCCGCGCCGGCTTTCGGGCAGGACGCGCCCTTAATGTTGCAGGGCAAGGCAGAGAAGAAACACCACGCTAAACACTACGATGCTGACGAGCCTTCACTGGATTCCTATTCACTTAAGAAACAAAGCAATGCCGCCACCAATTCTATAGGTGTTGAAGATCAGGCGATGATGATCGAGTGGGACAAATGGCGCAATAGATTCTCGCGCAAAGTGTGGCTAAAACTAAATGAAAAGTTGACCGGTGGAATTTGTATTAACCTCGGCGGCATTTTATTAACGACAGGCGAGGGTTCAGGCTACCACTTCCGTAAAGGGATTGAAGTCACCTTCATGTGCGATGTCACAAACGACCGCCGGATAAGAAATCTACGAGTCACTGCGCCATCCGGAGATCCGACATACGACAATCTAGTGCTAGCTTGCGTCCAATCGCTCGATGGAAAACACTCGCTGAAATTTCCAGAGGGTTCAAAAAGAACGCAGGTAAAGACTGCCGCGACTCTAAGAATTGGCAAAGCCTATTTTCATGAAACAAAATACAACGATAATGAATTCGTAAAACTACAGAGCGCCTCTGACTAGCACAATGTGCTAAGGTAAAAATAGGTGTCTCTACAGATAGGATTTGAATTATTGGAGGGCACGACTATGAACGAATATCCAAATAAGGTCGACACGGCGCGCCGCTTTAGAATCCCCCGACAACCTTATCCTGGAAGTAGGGAAATAAATTCACTGGACGATATTCCGGATTTTCAAACCGCTGAAGACGAATGCAAATTCTGGAAGAATTTCCACATGAGCCACGATATGCTGGATGATGTGCCGCACTCTTTCGATGATGAAGAGTCTTAAGACTCGATCCGCGTTCAGCTGTTGGAAGATTCGCGAACCCTGAATGGGTTCAGAATGACAAAAGGGCGCATGCAATGCGCCCCTACGATTACTTCCTACGCCTTCTTCACTCGTCTTTCTTCCAATTGCGCAGCAGCAATTGCTTTTGCCCTATCACTGCAATCTATTATTGCAGCCACTATAACGGACTGTGCTTCGCGTACGTCGTCGGGCAATGTCGCCATCAGTATGGGTTCACCGATAACCAGGACGGCAGCTACATTGTGTACCATCTCGCCTCGGCGAGCTACCTTTTGGCCAAACTCGTTGAAGCGACGGCGGAGTCCGACGACATTTTCGTCTTGAACATAGGCAACCGCCATCGGGATACCGGCAAGAGTGTTGTCTTTTGTTCGCTCAATCACAGCTTTGGCAATGCGTATCGCACCCGGTTTAAAATCCGTAATGGAAATCTCATTCGAGCGTAGAAGCTTGCCTTGCATGAATATCGTAAACGCTGCGCGCTGTCCGTCACGAACCATTGCTTCGATTGCTGCTTCCAGTGCACCACCGCGTGATTGTCTTTTCTTGTTATCTACCGCAAGTGCGCCCGTAAAAGCAGCAAGGCGTTTTCTAATTCCGGTTAGCTGATCGCGAGACGCCATGTAACGCGTCGGTCGTCTCAATTCAGGAAAGACAACGGACCAGTCCGCCTCATCCACGTGCGACGGCAAAAATATCACGCGCTGATCTTTCACCTTGTCGATGTTTTCTCTACCGACGATGGTGCATTTACCGGCTAAAAGAAACCGCCCGATGTAAGATGTGAAGGCCATTGCCTTCGTCGCACGAAGTCCGGGAGCCGGCGGTATGTAGCCGTCTTCGGAATGCAATTTGCGCCCGTGATAATTCCAGTAACCGTACCACCAAAGAAGAACCACCCCGATAAAGACGAGGGTAAGTGAAATCGCTAAGCTGTTCATTTGTCCCCTCCTTTCAGGGTATTGCTGATAAAAGCTAGAAGTTCTCTTGCGGTAAGAAGTTGTCCGGGTTTTTCCGCTAAACGTTGATAGTTTTTAGCGCAGCCCAAGGATAACTTATACGTGGGTGGCAAAACATCACTTAGTTTACCCTCTTCCACTTTCTGAATGGTCGATATCCAGGTTTCCAAACGAATTGATGTGCCCGTTGCTTGGAAAAGCTTTTCAAGCTCTTCGATGTAACGTCTGCACTCGGCGAGATGTCGAGGTCCAACCTCACATGCGAGAAATAAGAATGTAGTAGTTTCCGCCCCATGCCCACACGCGGGCAGGGACACTGGTAATTGTGTCATAGGGGTTTTCTCCTAAAAGAACATGTTTGTAGGACGGGGCATTGCCCGTTTGTCATGCTGAGTGCAACGAAGCATCTGCCGCGATTGAACACGTTCGTCGTTATTGACGCGAACAAGTTTACTTACGGTAGATTCTTCGGCTATCGCCTCAGAATGACAAATCAGGGCGTATCCGCACGCCCGTAGATGGCGTGCTTGGACTTGCCGCCGTTCATGACCCACATTTGGGTTCCATAATCGTAGTGCCACCACTCGTAGGGATAGTTGGTGAATCCCACAGTGGTCATCGCACTGTATAAAAGTCGTCGATTGCGGCGCGCTTCGGCGAAGCTGGCGCTGTTAGACGGTCCTAAATTTTTCTCGTAGTAGTCCGAGTTGCTAACCTCCGATGCGTCATCGAAAATTCCACCCATGAATAGCTCTCGCTGTGAGCCAATTTCACGGAGAGTCACATCTACTGCACCACCCGTCACATGCGTGGGCCAAGTGTGCCAATCATCTTTCTTGAATGGTCCGGGATTTGAGCAAAACTTACCGGCAAATTCGACACATGCTTCCTCAGATGAATTTTTCAGAACTTGCTTTGCTTGACCCAGAAAATAACTCCAGAGTTCACGTTGCAGCTCAATCGGTCGATATCCATCGAGAAGCACAATCTCTACACCATTCGGTTTGAGAGTCTTATTGGCTTCAGCAAGTTTCTTCGCCACGCCCTGCCGAACATATACTTTGTTCAGTGCTGAATTGAACTTGTGAAAGTAGGGCGGGTTAAGCTTGTCTTGCGCGTAATAACTTCTTGCCGAAAGTCCAAACTTGCTCACATCCACCAATGGCTCATTTGACTCTGCCATATTGTCAATGGGTACATGGTGATAATTCAAAGCAGTCGGTGCATCTTTCATCAAAGGAATCGCTTGCTCGACTGCGAAAGCAGGAGCGAAACACAAAGCCATTGACAACAACACACGGCCGCCAAGTCGCCAAGAGATCTTCAACGTCGCCCTCCTTCGAAAGTACGAACTTATCCCAGTTGCTTTCGAAGAGCAACTAGAACAGAAATAGAAAGTATCACTTGATTTGTAAGACTTAGGGCTTAAAGAAGTTCAATTTGAAATTGCATAAGAACACTAGTTGAAAGTCTTAGTGCAAAACAATAGTTGTAAGTTGAATGAGCTAGAGTCAACCTTTGTCGTATTAGCGCAATTAGCGCAATCACAAAATTCCACGCATTCAAAGGCTCACAGGCACTCGTTAGACAAAATTGCCCCAATTGCCAAGTTGACAAGATTGATTTGAAGTTCAATTTCAAATAGTTTTTGATTGTATTTAAGTAATTACTTCTTACTGGTTTTTCAATTCGACCTCAGCCCGAAATTCACGCGCAATTAAAGCTTCAAGATTTCCATGCAATAAATTTGCCTGGTAGATTTTCAAGAGACCAAAGCAAACATGTCCGTGGTCTAATATTTCCTATAAAAGGAAATACCAAATGAAGGAACTAGCTGAACAAGCTCTTGATGTTGCTACCGGTTTGGGCGCAAGTTATTGCGACGTGCGCATCATCGATTCGGAAGCTCAATTTATCGAAACCAAAAACTTGCGCGTGTCAGCCGTAAATTTCGGCTCGAGTTTGGGCGCAGGCATTCGGGTGCTCTACAACGGCGGTTGGGGTTTCGCTTCGACCCAAGATTTGACGCGCCAAGGCATTGAGCAAGCAGTCAAACGTGCAGTAGCCGTTGCCAAAGCAAGCTCGCTAGTCATGGAAAAACAAATTGTCTTGGCTCCTGAGCCAGTGCATGTGGACAGTTGGTCTTCACCCTGCAAACAAGATCCGTTCACAATTAGCCTCGAACAAAAGCTTGCTGTGTTGCTCGATGCAGCAAAGATTATTACAGCCGTCAAAGGTGTAACACTTGCCACAGGCAGCATGGCTTTCATCAAGGACAAGAAATTCTTTGCCTCGACGGAAGGCAGTCGAATCGAACAAAACTTCATCCGCTCATCCTGCGGCGTCGTAGCTAATGCGACAGATGACCATGACAGGCAGCGACGGTCTTATCCAAGTTCGTTCGGTGGACAATGGGAATTGGCAGGTTGGGAAATGGTCGGCAAATGGGATTTGCCTGGTCACGCACAACAAACAGCCGAAGAAGCTGTCGCACTGCTAACTGCTCCTGTTTGCCCCCAGGGCACCAAAGACTTGATTCTTGGTTCGTCGCAATTAGCATTGCAGATTCACGAAAGCACCGGTCACCCGACAGAGCTTGATCGCGCACTCGGACAAGAAATCAATTACGCAGGCGCATCTTTTCTCACACCGGACAAGTTGGGCAAGTTGAAATACGGCTCGCCAATGGTCAATTTAGTTGCCGACGCAACGACCAAAGGCTCACTTGGCTCGTTTGGCTACGACGACGAAGGCGTACAAGCTCAGTGCGTGGACTTAGTCAAAGACGGAATATTCACGGGCTACTTAAGCTCGCGTGATACAGCCGAACTGATCGGACTAAAGCGCTCAGGCGGATGCATGCGTTCAGAGTCATGGAATAGAACTCCCATCATTCGCATGACGACAATTTCTCTTTTACCAGGAGACTCCGGCGAATTAGACAACATCATCTCCGACACCAAAGACGGCATTTACATGGAGACCAACAAAAGCTGGTCTATCGATCAACTGCGCTACAACTTCCAATTCTCAACGGAAATCGGCTGGGAAATTAAGGACGGCAAGCGCGGACGCATGTTCAAAAATCCAAGTTATGGCGGCATCACGCCGGAGTTTTGGAATAGTTGCGATGCCATTGCCGGTGAATCCGAATTCATTACCTGGGGTGTTCCAAACTGCGGCAAAGGACAGCCCTCACAAACAATGTGGACAGGACATGGCGCCGCACCCGCACGTTTTCGCAATGTCAAAGTCGGCATAGCGACCAAAGTATAAACTCACGACACAATAGGTCTTCAATGCTCACCGAACAACAGCTAAAAACCTTGATTGACACAGCGCTTGATCACGCTCGCGGCAAAACCGATGGCACTGAGGTGCATGTCTTTTCTTCGGACTATGCAACATCGCGTTTTGCCAATAACAGCATGACGCAAAACCAAGCACCTATGCATACTTCCGTATCGGTGCGCGTACTTGTCGACGGTAAGCAAGCAAGACTGACAACAGACAAGCTTGATCCGGACAATATTCGCAATGTAGTCGACAAGGCAATTGTCGTAGCTAAACTCTTGGAAAAAGATCCAAAGCTTTTGCCTGTTCTTTCCCCGTCTGGTTTGCCGCCAATAAAGCCGGTAGATCGATACGACGAAAAAACCGGCAAACTTTCGCCAGAAGATCGCGCCAAGGCCGTTACTTCAATCATCAGTGTCGGCAAACCTAAAACTTTAAAAGCAGCAGGAACATATTCTTCCGGCGTGCATTTGCAAGCAATGGGCAATTCCGCCGGACTGTATCGCTATCACCAGGAAACGGGCGCAGGATGCTCGCTTACCATGTGTGCCAGTGATTCAACCGGCTGGGCGAAACAAGAACAGCCTCATGTAACAGCGTTGCATCAAGTGGACATGGCTCAAAGCGCTGCCTCAAAAGCAGTGGGGAGCGCTAATCCACAAGAGATTGATCCAGGCCATTACACTGTAATTCTTGAACCATCAGCCGTGTTGGATATGCTGGGGATGCTCTGGCATGATTTCACAGGCACAAGTTACACCGACAAGCTTTCGTGTTTTTTGGACAAACTAAACACCAAAGTATTCGGCGAAAACATTACTATCCACGACGATGTCTATCACCCATTGCAGGCAGGTGCGCCGTTTGACGGCGAAGGCGTGCCACGCAAGAAAGTGACTCTCGTGGAAAAAGGAGTCGTAAAAAATCTCGTCCATGGTAGGCGCAGCGCCAAAGAATTCGGCGTTGAACCAACCGGACACGGACTAATGGAACCCACAAGTCAGGGAGAGTATCCAGTCAACATAGTGGTAGAAGGTGGGGATACATCTCTGGAAGAAATGATACGCACAACAGACCGTGGAATTTTGCTTACACGAGTCTGGTACGTGCGTGAAGTTGATCCGACAACTAAGATAGTGACGGGCATGACCCGAGACGGCACTTTCCTCGTAGAAAACGGACAAGTAAAGCACGGCGTAAAAAACTTACGCTTCAACGAAAGCATTATCGAAATGCTCAATCGTGTCATTGCTCTTGGCCCATCAGTGCGCATAGCCGGCGAGGAATCTTTCCCCGCCGTTGTGCCCCCGATGAAAGTTGCCTACTTCAACTTCGAATCAACAACGAAATTTTAAACTGAAACAGTAATAACAACAGAGCGCCTCGGCGCTCGTTTTGTGCTGCTTGCGGTGCGGTGTATGCCGTGCTGCGGGCACTGCCACGGAGGTGTGGCTATGAAAAAGAAAAATTCCAAAGACTCGAAATTGCGGCGCCAGCCACCAACAGAAAAGATTGAAGTCGTTTACGGCGGTGGCGGTATCAAAGGCTTTAGCCACATCGGTCTAATAGCGGCACTTGAGGAAAACAACGTTGACACCGGCGTGCACACCGGCGTTTCCATTGGCTCAATCATTGCCACGCTAGTCGCTAATGGCTACAAAGCCCGAGAGATTGAAGCAATCTTTCTCAAAGAATTTGGCAATATTGATCCCGATCTGCTTGGAAAAACCTTGCGGTGGCGTGGTCTCAAACGGTTTCTGAAAGCAGGTGGCTTGATTGACTTCAGCGAGCTGCTGAAAGGCATCTGCCAACGCTATGACTTGAAGCCACAACCCAACTTGCGCATCATCGCTTTCAACGTCCGCACTTGCGAGGCTGTTGTTTTCGAAGGCACTGACTACTGCTTACATGAAGCGCTAACGGCATCGTGCTCGATTCCCGGCATCATGCGTCCGGTTTGGTATGGTCGCAATTGCCACACCTCCGACGAAGATATGAGCCACAAACCGCTCGACGTATTGGTTGACGGTGGACTTCACCACCCAAATCCAGGCAACTTCTCGGAGCATCCGGCCATTATCAGTGCGCTTGGTTTTGCCAGCAAGCTGCCCAGCCGTTTGCTGTCGCCTGCCGATTTCCTCTTTCACATGATTGAGCTTTTCGGTTCGACGCTTTTCCAGTGGTGCTTCGCTGATCTCGAACCAGATCACATCGTGATCAAAGTCGGCGCGCCAAACGTCGGTATCGTCACTGCCGGACTCACTCTAAAAGAGTGCCGGAAGCTTATCGACTACGGCTACAAAGTCGCCAACAAAGAGATCAAGAGAGCGATTCAACAAAAGCTAATCCCTGTCAAAAAATCAAAGGAGTGCTAGTCATGGCTTCCAAAAGAATACCCATTCATAGAAAACGCATGAGATCCGAAAACGCCAACGACTCGAGCAATCGAGTCTTTGGCGGCCACATCCTTGCCGAGATCGACGAAGCCGCAGTATTCGCTGCCGAACAGCTATCGCCATCTCAGCAGTTTGTGACTGTTGCTTTTGATCGCGTCATCTTCAAAAAGAAAGTGCTCGTCAGAGACATCTTGCTCTTCTACACAACCATAACGCACATCGGCAATACGTCGGTAAAGGTGCATGTTGAAGTCGAGACAAAACGTGACGGCACGACAATCTCCGTAACAAGCGCTGATGTGACAATGGTAGCAATTGACGAAAATGAAAACTCGACAAAGGTTATCACCAATCAACGCAAGCGCATCAACAAACGAAACGTCGACAGCCACTGCACACCAGTGCCAAAGTGCACGCCGAGTCAGTCCTAAATTGTAGGGGCGCATTGCATGCGCCCTTTGCAAAGAATCTCACGCATTAAGCACGTGAGATTCTTTGCTTCCTAGAATGTCAAAATTTTTCCGCCTGTCTACGAGTTGCTATAGTATCTTCTTGATACTTGGCTTATTCACGCGGACTTGAAGCTAGAGGCTGAAAGGATCGCCAGGGCTTTAATAGCGGCATTTTATGGCGGAAAGAATTTTGACAGTGTGTTGAAAGCGGCATGATATCTGAAGTTTAAGC
>JAKFVJ010000319.1 GCA_021732245.1 Candidatus Obscuribacterales bacterium
GCAAAGTCCATTCTAGGCATTAGATAACAGTTTTCCCAGCCGCCGCACGAAAGTCAAATGAGCACCCTAAAGGTGCTTTTTTGGCATTTATGATTGCCAGGGGACTGTGATATGCTGAATAACTCACGTTCACTCGGGCGAGTGGCGGAATGGCAGACGCGCTAGACTTAGGATCTAGTGTAGCAATACGTAAGAGTTCAAGTCTCTTCTCGCCCAGAACATAGATAGAGAGCCAGTTTCGAGCGTTTTGCCTCGCTGGCTCTTTTGCTTTTGTATCTGCATTTTTGGTGAAAATATAACACTGGCATAACATCGTTGGTTGATGGTTGTTTGCAGTTTGTGGTTGAAGTTCGGTACCCGAATAGAGGGGCACCCCTTAAATTACAGGACAAGTTTCGTTGTTCGGCGTTGCCTCGCGCATGGAAATTTTTTCAAAAAAGGAAGTTGATACCAGTTGCCCCTGAATTTTTAAAATTCAAAAAGGGAAATATTGTAATGGTTTGAAGTTGGGGCAAAAGAAAGGGTGACAGATTCGGTAATTGAATGTGATGCTGCCAGCATTGATACATGGAGGGCAGTGTATGGCTGGACGCAAGCGAATTGACTTTGATGCAAAGACAGTTGAGTGGTTCTACAAGCGTGGTGCAACAAGGGAGGAGGTGGAGGACAAGTCGGACTTTTATTTCGCTTTACGGTGGATACTGAACCACTGTAAGACTGATGAAAGAACCGGCACTTATTACTTTTTTCCAAGCGAACTACGTAAGTGCGGCAGATTTAAACACGAAAAATTCGATAGTCTCAGAGTTGACGTGTTGCTTAAAATGCTCGAGTTGCTCAATGTGATAACGGGGTCCGTGGAAATACCATCTGGAGGGCGCCCTAGGTTTGCCCACCGTATTTCTCCGAGCTGTATGCGTCCAAAGTTCATGAAGATGCCATCGAGTCATGAGGCGTGGCTTGAACTGATATTTGAGAAGGAACTGATGTTGGAGGAGTGTGCGACATCATGCCAGTAGGGATCTTCGGCAGCATGCGTGGCTAGGAACTCGAGACTTGCTGCACTTCATGAGTTCCGTGAGATCCAATTCTGAACATCCACGTATACACTTTTATCAAGTACGCGGGGACCGGCAATAATAATTTCTGCCAGTTTTACAATTCCTTTGTGCTGTCCGTTTAGGACGGTTTCGATAGCCTTCGCATTCGGATGTTCTGGATTTTGGACAATAGCCTTGTGCCAAAGGTTTGCAATAAATTCGGTCATGTCATTTTCTAAATATTTCTGAAAAGCTGTTCGTTGTAGCCAAGACCACAAGTAGGTAGTCACCTTGGACATCGTGTCTAGCGGAAGGACTTGAGACGGGTCTCTAATTGCCGCAATGCTGTCTGCCACCTGACACTGTAACTTGATACGATGTGGCCAACTGCAATCAGTAATTAGAGTCTGTACAAAATTTTGGGCATCCGATTTTGGAGGTAATTGTGGCTCTAATGTTTTTACCAACTTTTGGATGTCTTGTGGTGTATTGCGTACTAATGCAAAACAAGCAAATGCAAGAATGGGCTCTGCAAAGGCATCAAATAATTTGGCATCATTCAGGCTTGAAAGATCAACCGGAATGACTGTGACTTGAATTGGAGTTAGAGGATTTATGGCATCACCATGTTCCGTTGGAATTGAAATGACCGCCAAATGATGCCGAAGAGCTTCGATAAACGATCGGATGTTCCCTGTCTTTGCGCTGGTTGTGATTCTTGAATCGCTTAAGAGGATTTCAAAGGGAAAGTATGCACCAGACTTAGTCATTGATGACAGATACGTTTCCGTACCCGCATTAACTCCAAGATTTAACTCACATGCGGTAAGCAAATACCACCGAGCAATTTTTGGTGCTAGAGGACGGTCAAGAATTTCTGCTGGAGGATCCGGATTGCTGCAGTTACCCGGCTCAATCTGTAATTTTTGCGCGCATGGGTTGGGGTATTGTGATGCGTTGTACAAACAGTTTATTAAGTGTCCTACAACGATGATGCAATACCTCTGCTGTTTTCCTGCTTCAGGATCCAGCTGGTCGCATAACGTCAGTACTTGAGCGCATAAGCGGATCGCTTTTTCGTAATTGCCTTTAAGAAATTCGACTAGGGCACAATCTGCAAGTAATCCAGTGGCAAATCCCTTTGGAGCGCCTGCAGATGGGTTAATGCAGGAGAAAGCCTCTAAAAAATAGGTACTTGCAGAGGATAGATCGCCGATATGAAATGCGCAGACACCAGCACAACGAAGCACATATGCACGCTCCAAAGGGTCGTCTTTGTATGCATCAAGTGGGTTTAAAAATACCTCTAGGGCTTCTTTGTATTTTTTTTGCTTGTAAAGAATCGCGAGTTTTCGATGTAGTAGTACATCACTGTCTGGATATTTAAGGAGAGCTGCTTCGGTGACCGCTAAGGCTTGTTGTGATCCATCTGCGTAGTCGGTTAGAAGTCCAGCCTGGTTGCTAATCCCATATATTTCTAGGTCTGCTTTACCCCAGGCTGTGGCAATTTGTGTTATGCGAGTATATTTGAATGCTGCGGCAAATCCATCGACACTACCTGATTTGCTCTCATTGACCCAAGGCATAGAAAACATCAGTCTTTTTCCGTCAAGTTCGTCGTTGAAGGCATCTAAAAGATGGTCACGCCTACTTGGCTCAAGTTCATTTAGCGCTTCAAACAGACCTATAAGTGAGTCTATATTGGGTAGCGCTGTAGCTTGGCATGCAAAAAGAAACTGATCTGGTGTCCAGTCCTGTTCGTTTTTATTATCTGAAAATAGTTTTGTGAGCCCTTCTCCTGCTGGTCCACTATGTTCGAGTAATTCTGGCATATCTGCTAGAAGCGGAAGCCATTGGCGTGGGGCAAGAATGCCATCGCGGCGCATCAGGACTTTGCCAATCAACAAAAGCAGTAGGGTCGATGAAATGACTTTGTCTTCGATCTTGAGGCATTCTTCTACGGCTTTGTCGAAAATTGCATTGGCTTTAGTCGGAGCTATCTCGAGAGCTACAAAGAATTGCACGATTCGTAACATCGCTGACAGCTCGGAGTTAGAATTGCATAGAGGTCGATTCAGAGTAAACGATGCAAATATAGATACTTCTTGTGCAAGGTGAGCGAATAGTTCTTGACCCGTCACAATGTGTTGTAGCATTGCTCCAACAAACCATCTAAGACCTGATTCGTTTTGCTCAGCAAAGGACATAAACAAAAGTTGTGAAAGCTGCTCTCCTGGAAAAGGATTACGTTCAACTAAATTTGCAACAACCGCATTCCTGACAGATGATTGCTCTGCTTTTGAAAGATTTCGTTTGCCGGGCTCGTTAACTAGGGGAGATACGACTAATTTATCTGCGCCTCGATATTCGATCCATGGACCCAGCAACTGGTGTATTAATTCGTTGGGCCTATTGAGTGCTGGTTCGGCTGCGGCAATAGCAAATGCGAGTTCTGTATCAAAGACTCCAAAACAGTGCGAAAGGCGATATAGCAGGTGCTGAGCGTCGTGTGGTAACTCGGACATCAGCTTTGTAAGTGTTTCGCTATGCTGTATTTGTATTTCTTCTGGTTGTTCACCTAAGAAATAGTCCGCTAGTTTTTCCTGCGGCCATCCTTGTCGGCCGAGACTCGATATGTATGCGTCTACCATTCGGGGGTGTCCGTTTCCGGCGCGCACAAGAACGCAGCCTGTCCAGATTTTGGGATTTCCACCTGCACTTGTGATAAGCGATGCTATGTCATTCTCTGTCATATAAGGCACTTGCATCATTCTGAGGTCGTTTTGTCCAATGTGAGATTCAACTTCGGCTAGTGGACGCTGAGAGCTGGTAATCACTACAGGCACGCTGTTTGCGTTGGCAATTGACACTAATTGAGTAAGTGACATTAGGCTCGAGCTTATGTGAACAAATGGGTAGTCATCCAAAATAATTCCAGAGACTTTCTGTTGCTCAATAATAAGAGCCATTTTTGAAAGTCGGTCACGGATATCCTGGGCGGAACACTTTTGAAGATCAACGAAGTACCAGCTTCCTGCATTGTTCTGCGCTGCCAGTAAGGAAAGTTTAGTCTTTCCGAGTCCTGTCCCGCCATAAATCCAAAGACATCTGACTTGGGAGCAGATAGCTGTGATATCTTTCACTAAATCTTCCCGCTGAGCCATTCGAGGGGGCAACGGTATTGAACTTACCTTGCATATCGGATTTGCTGAAGATAGTACGGAATGGCTGATGTTGGGGACTTGAAATGATTGATTAATGAGCTTCTCGATAAAACTGTTTGGCCAACTGCTTGTTGTACAACCATCAAAGATCCGAATTAAATCTGGTTTTGTTACCTTCCTGTCTTTGCTGTAGGCGATAATGTTTATCAGTTTGGCGAGAAGTGAATGCTCAACTCTTTCGGCATCTTTGGCGGGTATAGCGCGATTGTGTCCGAGAAGAACCAGATTGTCGCGAATGGACTTTTGAACTGATTCAAGGTGTGGTGCGCCGTATAGCCAATTTATAGAATCTATTAGTTGTTCTTTGAGGACTTCTGTTGGAGTGTTTTGTAGGTACTTCTTTGTACCTTCTGATAAATTCAACTGATGCAGTATTTTTGTCAGCGGTTCAATATCCAACGTGCTGCCGGCGCAATTGTTCCAATACTCAAGTCCAGTTACAGCATTGGGAAAGCTGATGCTTTGCTCGTGTCCGGCGTCGGAAGTTGTTAGAAAGACGGATCGTACTTTCGATTTTGGATTCTCCTGCAGCAAACGGATGTGTGAATCAATTAGCTTAAGAACTGCCTCTGAGCGTAGGGTGACATTACCCGATTTTTCGGTGTCTTTTGTCTGTACTTGTTTGACGAGATTCCCAATTAGGATGCAGTAATCTTCCGCAACTTCTATTGCCAGAATATCGTTGTCTCCGAGCTTAAGCCACGCAGCAACAGTCTGATACAGTTGATAGATATAACCGCCCAGAGAGGAAACTGCCTGGCGCCCTATGTCTGCTTCGGGAATATTCAGGGGCTCTGGATTGACTAACACAAGTACACCGTCCTAGTACATAGATTTTGTAATTTATTGGAGGTACACATTGGTTGGATAGTGGCACTGTCAGTGCAAACGGTTTCTCCTTAGCGTGGCATCTTCCAGAGTTCTGGAATGACCGTATGTAATGACGGCGCTTTGAGTGGTGATCGAATTGGATCAATGTCGGCAATGCCAGCGCCAACAATCTCCATCATCAAGCTCATAGCTTGCGCTTGCATCTGTTGTCCAGTAAACAACATGTCGTATGCCTGTCTCATTGCTTGTTCTACGTCAATAGTTACTCCACCTGGCTGAATTTCGACGGAATACGAAGCCAGTGTTGGACAATAACCAACCACGTTACCACTGGGAGGCAGTTGACCTAGTGTGACTTTAACCGTTCCAGAAATACGTTGACCCAAGGTGCGATTGAGCGCCATGGCGCCAGCCATAACATCGCGAAAGTGTTTGTGTCTTTCTTCTTTGTGAGAAACTTTCATTGCGTCTTCAAAAGCAATACGTTCGCTCACCCAGTCACGAAGCAATGCGCTAACAGGCTGCTGCTTCTTGGCGGAGATTTCAAACAGTCTCTGAATCTTTTCTGGTTCCATCCGGAACTGAACGTGTTCCTTTTGGGCAATCTTGTTTCTCGCCGTCTGCGCGGTCTGTTGCATCCGCTTTTCCAATTCTTCCTTGCTTAACTTAGCCATTGCGCTCACCTACTCGCCGGAGTATTTGTCCCTATTTGAACTGATTGCCTTGCGGGCATGATAAACCCAGTCCATGTCATCTAAGTACTCAACACCGACTTCTAACAGTTCGCCAAACTGATCGAAGCCAACATACAAAACCGTGCTGTTTCCGTTGTCGCTTTCGCCAAATTCGATTGGCTTGGTCAACTCCGTCCCTTGGTTGTATTGGGCTAAAACGTAGTCCACTTGTTCGGTGGTTATGCCCCATCCGTCCAAGCTTTCCATGTTATAGCCGATGATCATTATTTATGTGTTTCCTCTATGTATACAAATGTACCACGCGACGTATACAATGTCAAGCAGCTTTCCTATCTAGGGTACGTTTTTGGGCTTTTGAGCATTGGGAATGAATCTGGTCGTGGGTGCTGGTCTGATTTACTGGGACAAGCGGGACAGGTGGGGCTAGCGTCTCGTGGCACTCAATTCCGAGGCTTTAGTGTGTCGGGGCAGAACCGGGACAGCCGGGACGCCTAGTTTATAAGTGTCCCGCCTGTCCCGATCGCGTCCCAGTGCCGAAAACACCCTATAACGCCAACCACTGAGGACTAGCCCCGCGTGTCCCGCTTGTCCCGACGAAATTAGACAAGGAAAAGGCTATTCATCCTGCTCTCCTAAAATTGCAGCACGTACCGCAGACGACCGGATGCGTCTTCCATCGATTGTGTACTTGCTCTTTAGAGGACCACTATCGCAAACAAATAGCAATCGTTGCTTGTCTGGATGTGTCGCAACATCTTTGGCATTGTGTCCTGCGCCAGCTTCCCTAAAGCCCGTGTCCAGAAAAACAAAAACGTCTTTGATTGGGTCCCCATAACGAGTGAGGTTATGAGTGACTGCGCCTTCGTGGTTACGCACATTTTTGAATCGTGATTCTTGGTGTCGAAGAATGAATTCGCGCTCTGCATCCACTCCTCGTTCGGCATCTGTTTGCATCGGCTCAGGGATGGTCGTTTAGGATCTTGCCTTCGAACAGTTCAGCTGCTTGGTCTATGCGCTCGGTAGTCCAGTAGGAGGCGGCTCTGTGTGGCTCGATCTGGTTATCCGTCTCCACCTGATGTCGAATCTTGTTTAGGCGTTTGCAGGACGATCCATCGTTGGGTAGGCTGCCGCGGAGATTGGTCTGCGCCTGGTCCCCGTAGCACTTGCGCGCTTCGGCTAGAGCTGCGTCAAAAACGATCAATAAATCCATGAAGAACTCCAAAAGAATGTGCGGAATTGCGGAATTAGCGGAATAGGTAATCGACGCTACTTTCCCTGCGATAACGTAATGCGGATTTGTGCGGAATAAGAGACCGGTGGCTTTTCTAAATCCGCATAATTCCGCATCTCGTTTTCGCCTGTGAGCTTCACCTCTTCTGTAAATCCGCAAATCCGTCAATTCCGCTAAGTAATTTGAAGTCTGGGTTGATGCTGAGGTAAGTGGTCTTCTTGCCCTTGGCTGGTTTTTCTTCCCGTAAATTGATCCGTCCAGTGGCTTGAAGTTCTTCTAGTGCATTTTTCACTCCGCTGCCACCGCGACCATTGAAGTGTTTGTTTATAGCGGTCATCGTCATTTCACCTTGAGCTAATGCCTGAAGAATTTTTTCTCTTATTGGATCCGTCTCCGAATTGCCAAAGATGTATTTCGCCGATTCAAAACAGAACGTCCATACAGCAAGTGCGGCCTCAAGATGAGCAGCTTTGATGGCTGTTGATTCATCCAGTAATGCAAAAATAAGTGAGAGTCTGATTACCAAGGCTTCTGCTCTCGCCGTGACCGCACCCAGTTTTCCTGATCTGTCTTGGGTCAAATGTGGATAAATGCGCTGCCAGACCAGTCTGGTTTCTTCATCAAAGTTGATGGCACCATTGTTCCTTCCTTTCTGAATACAGCTATCTAAGCGCGTAGCAAATGTAGCTACACTCTTTTTAGGTATCGGTTGCGGACTTGGAACGAGCTTCTGCCGTCTAACGCAACCAAATAAGATTCGGTTGGCGTACCCGTTGTAGACATCCACCTCCGACAATAGCCTTGCGAATTCTTCTAGGGTTATATGTCCTACAAAACCAACATGGGCACCGGACACCTTTATTCGATTGTTTTTTGTTAGTGGGTCAATATCGCCACTATCAAAGGCCATGCGCATGATTGCGCTCAGTGTGTTTGAGTCGCGGCCAGTAGCTTGCAATGACGCCGCCCACTCACTTTCAATTACAAGTAATCGTTTGTCGAGGACGCCGGGATCGGTTGGGAGCCCAGCTTCGTCTAGCTTGTCGCCCGGATCTCGGACAGCAAAAATAACGCCTTCTCCGCTTGCTAATGGACCGCCGCTAACTCGGCAAGAAAGCCCATCTGGTAGACTTTTAAAGATGCGCTGACAAGGATCTTTGCTGGTTCCTTTCCGTGCTTTTGAGGAAGCACCAACAATCCCAACATAAATTCGTGGGTAATGCTTTGTGTCTCCGACATCTACATACACGTTAGAGCCGAAACAGGCACCTGCCCATGCAAGCATTGTGAGCAGAACCGCTGCCGGATCCGCCTCACTATGCTTGCAAGCTGTTATTGCTATCTCACCAGCGAGTCCGTATAGAGCTTTCTGTGGCAAC